>NZ_CALFPF010000423.1 GCF_937919775.1 uncultured Gimesia sp. | reverse complement strand
CTAGGGAAGAGTATTGCCGTGTTCCCCTAGAATGTCAAGGGGAAAGTTTTCTGGTCAGGCGAAGAAGCATTTTAGTCGGTTGAGAATCGATAAATAGTCAGACGCGAATCAATTCATACTTTACTGAATGGTTTCGACTTCGCCTCCGTCACGGCTGGCTATTACTCGCCGTCACATATCTATTGTCAAGAATCACATTGGCTTTCCAGATAATCGTTCACATACAGTTCTTCCACCACCACTTTACTGGCTGCCAGCAGAGGGGAAGCAACGGCGGCTCCGAGGAAACCGAACAGGACTCCCATGATCGCCTGAAACGAAATCAGGAGTGCCGGCGGGAGTGAAACCTGTTTTTGCTGGATTATGGGAGTCACCAGGTAACTCTCCACCAGTTGTAAAACGGCATAAGTGGGCACGACCAGCGCAGCAGTGGTAGGGCTGCTCGACAGCGCAACCAGAATCGCCAGGAAGAAGGCGATCAGCGACCCAATGTTAGGAATGAAGGTGAGCAGCCCTGTGATCACACCCAGGGTCCCCGCCATCGGAACCCCTATGAGGAACAGCAGCACCGCCGCGCCCAGCCCCGTGATCAGCATGGATGCAAACCGCCCGACGAGCCAATGCCAGAGGGTATCACTGAGCTGATTCATTAAATCGCGTATGCGTTCTCTGCGTGCAGGAGGCACCAGCAGCACGGTTCCGTCTCGGTACGCCTGGGGAGAAACGGCCAGGAACAGTCCGACAAAAAAGATCAGCAGACTGTTGACGATCAGTCCGAATGTCGTTCGAAACATCTGGCCCACCAGCGAGACCGCTTGTTTCGCCGGCTGAGGTAATGAACTCAGACTCGGCTTCGACTGCGCAGACTGATCGTCTGATGGAGTTTTATCCTGTTGATTTTTCTCTGCTGTCTGCCTGTCTGACTGCGCTGTGTATTGTGACTGGCCTGAACGATCGGACTGTAAAATCTGAACTAGAAACGGAGTCGACTCGATTACTGATTTGACCGACGTATATTGTCGAGCCCACTGTTGAACTTTTTTCGCACCCTGATCGATTTCCTGGTCTGCCTGTTCAATTTGCTGATTGATTTCTGTGAAGAAAAAAGCATTGACGCCGACAAAAGCACACAGCAGTACCACCACGACCGCCGCCAGACTCCCTTTTCGAGAGAGCGACAGCCATTCGCTCACTTTCAGGCTGGCATGATTGAGAAACACCCCGAACAAAACCGCCAGAAAAAGTGTGAGCACAATTTCCCAGGTGATCACGAGACCGGCCGCGAGCATCACGACAACAACGAGTGTGGTTGCCGCTTGCGTAATCGTATTGGTAGAACGTTTCTGATCGCGGTCTGCGAGGTATTCGTTCATTGGTTTTCCCATCTTGAATTGGTTCTTGCTTCCAGAGCGAGACGCAAACAATGTGCCAAATCCTATTCAAGCGGAACCATCCGCGATTGTTGCGATGATCTTCAAAATAATGGGGCATACAGGAAGAGAGGGAGATTTCAGCATGGGATGAACGGTGGCTGACCGCGCAGCCTGCGCGATGGGGAGTCAGTAAGAATACAACGTATTTTCTAGTTGAATATACGTCTCGATTCCGAGTGAACTACGAATACACATAGCCGATGCATTCATTCTTCGTGGCTCCTTTGACGGTCCAGTCGAGGTGCAGTCGGTCGTGTTCGCATTCCAGTGTAGCGCTATAAAGATCATTGCTGCAGACATGGGGTTCTACCGATTCCCAGCGTGTTTCAGCCGTTTGTTGCAGTTCAAACAGATAGACCGGATGAGATTCTGATCAGGCAGTGAAGTCCAGCGGAACACGTTCGTAAATTGGAGTTCGGTTCCCTCGGTCGGCGACCAGCGGCCGCTTTCCTGAAACAACAGAGTCGAAGGATCGATGGCTTCTACAGCGACGGAACCCGTGCCCGTTCCATTCCAGCCACTTCCGGAATCGAAAGATTGAGCTACAAACTGAAGCGACTCGACTTCTGACAGACGTTTCCAGAGCGTTTGTGGATCGAAGTTGGTTTTCAATTTCAATCTCCAATTATCTTTACTGGAATTCGCGGCCGTTGAACTCGAAATAAAAAAACGTTCCCGCGACCCGACGTACAGTTTATCATCAGTTCCCGGGACACGACAAGAGGTTCGCCAATTCGGCTATCGACCCGCTTTCACGTTGGATAGAATTGAGCTCTCTACAACAAATACTGAATCGCAGCCATGTGGACGGACCAGGGGAGAGTTCAATGAGTCACAGTCAGGGTAGCTCCAGGTACGTCTTCACGGCGCTGTTTTTCTGTGTCGTTTCGATCACTCAGGCTGGTGTTGAAGAAGCGGAACTCAAAGAACGCTTCGGCGAACAACAGTTCGCGCCCGCAGGCGGATTCATTCTTCAACCAGGCCAGAAGCTCCCTGATCTTGTCTGGGAACAGCCTCAGCAGGTATCCCGGGTGGTCGAGCAACCTGCGATCCCCACGCGCTGGTTCAACGCACGCTTTGAGGAAGTTCGTACCGCGCGTGAGCCAGGCCGCTATTACGTGTATGGTGAAGCGCCTGTTCCCGCAGGCCCCGTGCTGCGTCGTGCGATGACCTGCTGTTGTGTTGGCAATGATGGTTCCCTGGAAGAACTGGCTCAGAAAAGGCTGCTGTCTCAACGGCCGGCAACTGATACCAGTCTGAAACCAGACGACGTCACGACCCTGGTACGTCATTGGCAAAACTCCGAAGAGGGGGCCGTGGAGCTGGCTGCGTTGCTGGAAGCGGATTTCAAACCAGGCCCTGTACGACGGGGCCAATGGCAGATGGAGAATGCGACGCAGCACGTTCGTTTGAAACGCAAACTAATGGGCCTGGATCACAAGCCTATCGTGAAGGTCGTCCCTCAGCCGTTGCACGGAGAGCCTGCGCCCGTATTGCGAACGGCGCCTCTGGACGAAGCAGAAATCACCGCAGCACAACTGAAGCAGATCGAAAGCAAACTCGACGCATGGTACGCCGCCTCTTCGGAGCCGATGGCAGTTGTGATTGCCCGGAACGGCGTGATCGTCACCGCCAAAGGTTATGGAACCGTCGACGGGCAGGCGGTCACTGTCGACACGCCGATGAAGCTCGACTCGGCCATGAAGCCGCTGATTGGACTTCAATTGGCGACGTACATTGATCGCGGGATCTTGCGTCTGGATCAGCCGATCGGCGAGATCCTGCCGGACTTTGACACTCCCCGTGATCGCAGTCTGACGTTCCGGGCCGCACACGTCCACGCGACCGGCATTCACTTCCCCTGGGCACTCGCTTTCGAGCGGTTGTTTTACTTTCATACCTGGCATGAGGCCTTGATCGCCCATTGCAAGCGCGAATGGGAACCCGGTGCCAGACATCGGTACGGAGTCGTCGGCGTGATTCTGTCCGTCCGCGCACTGGAACTGCTGCGCGGCAGGAATTACTGGGATGCGATGGAACGGGATCTGTTTCAGCCACTGGGAATTCATAACGTGCTGCCGGGCGGGACCGGCTTCTCCGCTGAAAGTCTCGCACGGATTGGTGTGTTGCTCGACAATCGTGGTCGCTATGGCAAGTGGGAATTCTTTTCCAGAGAGACACACGCGGCGATTCTGCCGACGTCACTCAAACCCTACTTGCCCGAGTTGAACATGCAATACGGCATCGGCCTGCAGGATGAGTCTCAATATCTGGGTCCAGGCAGCTACGGACATGGCGGCGGCTGCGGCACACTGCTGGTCATCAATCCGGAACAGCATCTCGTCTTTGCGATGGTCCGCAACGGACAGGGAAAAGAATTCAAGAAATACCGCACGGAAGTGATGGACTTATTGAAAGCGTGGATCAACGAGTGACTGCAGCCCCGATTCGTTGTCGTTAATGAATCGTGACGAATAAAGGAGCATCGCGTTCTGCAGGCACATTGTGTCACACACTGAATTTTGTTGTCTCTGGAAAAACGGTCTCACCGACATCCCAGGTCCAACGCTCAAAGAACATCAGACCCTCAGAACTTCGAGATGTGTACGCCGAAGTCGTTGCCAAGGTCGCTGAACTCCGAGATCAGGGGAAGACTCATATGGAAGTCTGCAAAGCTTTGAATGATCTTGGGTTAACAACTCGCACTGGCAAGCTCTGGCGACATCCGCAGCAGATCGTGAAGTTGCTTCGGTCTTTCGAGGGTTGAGCAGTTTTCATTCATCATTCGTGTAGTCGTTGTAGGATACGCTCGAATTCTGACTGGTAAATTGCTTATAGCGGCCTTCCTTCTTGTAGATTTCGACGCACTTTTCGTATGGTGGCTTGGCGAGCTTGCCGCCCCGTCTGCCATAGTATCCGACGTGTTCCGGCCATTCCTGGCTATCCATTTCTTGCACTTGAATCTCCCACCATGACCAGCGGACCACATAGCATTTTTTGATGAGTTCAAGGGCTTTTTTCATGCTCGTGCAGGTATAGAACACCATTTCATCCGCACTCCAATCCTGTGGAGTACCCCCTATTTCGTGGTGTAGTACGATGAAAACTTTCATGTTGCTATTCCCCGATAATTTTTACCAGAATCCGTTTCCGCCTGCGGCCATCGAACTCGTAATAAAAAATATGTTCCCACGGTCCCAAGTGGAGTTTACCATCTGTGATGGCAACGACAACTTCGCGGCCCATGATCTGGCGTTTGTGGTGGGCGTCGGCGTTGTCTTCCCCCGTGCGATTGTGCAGATACCCGCCGGAAGCAGGATCACTGCTCGCATCGAAGGGAGCCAGCTGTTCCAGCCAGCGATCGTAGTCAGCATGCAGTCCTGGTTCGTTGTCATTGATGAAAACCGACGCGGTAATATGCATCGCGTTAACGAGGACTAATCCATCCTGTACACCGCTTTCTGAAACCAGGTCTTCAACATCATCGTGAATCGAGACGATCTGCCGACGCTTTGGGATATCCATCCAGAGTTCTTTGGTGAGTGTTTTCATCTTACTGCTCTTATTTCTTTCCATGGTTTTCAAAGCGTGGAGAGAAAGTATCATACTAGACGGAGCTGGGTTTCTGAATCGAAAAATCAGAATTCGAATTACAGCGCAAGGAGCAACGATTCCCCGCAAATGAATGATGAGCAGGGAGCGCGATCTGGCCAGAGATGGCAGAAGTCAATACCGCAGGCTGATCAGGAGAGCTTTTCGTGTGTCGACAGAATCAGATTTTCGGTCTCTTCCCAGTCGATGCATTCGTCCGTGATCGAGACGCCGTATTGTAGCTGGGTCAGATCTTCGGGCAGGCTCTGATTGCCGGCGTGCAGATTGCTTTCGAGCATTAAGCCGATGATCGTGTCGTTTCCGGCGACGCGCTGGTCGATGACGTCGTTCCAGACGACGCCCTGATTGCGATAATCCTTGTTGGAATTCGCGTGGCTGCAGTCGACCATGAATCGGGGAGAGAGGCCGGCGGCCTTGAGATTTTTGGCTGCTTCTTCCAGATGTTCTTTCTGATAGTTCGGACCCGAGCGACCGCCACGCAGGATCAGATGCCCCCAGGGGTTGCCTTTGGTATTGACGACGCAGGTCTGGCCGTCGGCATCGATTCCCAGAAAACTGTGCGGGCTTTGTGCGGCGAGCATCGCATTGAGCGCGACATCCAGACTGCCATCGGTGCCGTTTTTATAACCGACGGGCATTGAGAGTCCGCTGGCCATCTGACGGTGCGTTGGCGATTCGGTAGTGCGGGCGCCGATCGAGGCGATGGAGATCGCGTCGGCGATATACTGTGGCGTAATTGGTTCCAGCATTTCTGTTGCAGCCGGGACACCCAGTTCACCAATCTGGAGCAATAACTGGCGGGCGATTTTCAGACCCGATGAAACATCAAACGTGCCATCCAGATGCGGGTCGTTGATGAGGCCTTTCCAGCCGACGGTGGTGCGGGGTTTTTCGAAATAGACGCGCATGACCAGAAACATCCGGTCGTCCACTTTGGCAGAGAGCTCTTTCAAACGTTTGGCGTAATCGATGGCGGCTTTGGGATCGTGAATGGAGCAGGGGCCCACGACGACGATCAGCCGATGGTCTTCTCCCGAGAGGATGCGTTTAATTTGCTCGCGCGATTCGCCGACGGTCTGGGTGACTTTCTCGGTGCGTTTGTAGGTGTCTTTCAATTCCTGCGGAGCAACCAGGCGAATCGTTTCATGGATGTTGACGTTTTGAATGGGTAGCATCGTTTTTTCAATCATGTTCGTTACTTAAGTGATCGGAATCAGTTTATCTTGATGATCCATTTAGAGTGCCAGTTGCTGACGGATCTGGGAGACGATTTCCGGTGGGGTCAGCAGGGAGGCATTGATTTTTATTTCAGCATACTTTTCATAAAGTGGAAAGCGACTGGCGTATAAATCTGCCAGACTCGTACCCGGTTCAATCAAAACGCCCCGCTCACAGGCGTCTGAAAAGCGTTGCTCCAGTATTTCAGGGGCCACATCCAGCCAGACTATCGTACCAAGAGTGCCGAGATGTTGCATGGCTTCCCCGCTATAACAGACACTTCCTCCTGTAGAAATGATGGATCCTGCTGATTGAATCGATTGGACGTATGCAGACTCAATCGTGCGGAACCCTTGTGCGGTATGATCGGAAATAATTTCAGCCAGCCGTTTTGACTCGCCAGCCTCAATTAATGCATCGGTGTCGAGGAAAGGAAGACCTGTCTGTTCAGACAGTAGTTTTCCAACCGTTGATTTTCCGGACCCGGGCATTCCAATCAGGATCACCCCTTTTTTTCCGTGGTTGGTGTCAGCCGCCATCGCGATGCTCTCCGCAGGAAAAGGGAGAGGGCAAACCGGACGCTATAGGATGGTCTTTCGTCTTGTGAAACCGCAAAAACATAAAAGTCGTATCTGTATGTTAAATAGTAACTTGCGTTGATTTCTCGGTTTTGTTTTAAAAATTCAACAAAATCCAGAGAAAAGGAAAACAAATCATATCTCAAATAATGTCTAATAGGAACTAAGTGGAAATTCAGGTGAAATCTCCAGGGATATTTTCTGGTTACGATTGAGACCAGCACAAGCATGGATTCGATGTTTGTGAAAATTTCACAGGAATTTTACTCGTCAAAGAATCTTAACAGTTCTGTTAGGACATTGTCGTTATGAATCTATAGCGATGATCTGAGTTTTTTCTGAAGCTTGAAGAATCGAATTCAATCGTGGAAAAACTGTCGCCGGTTAAATTTGCAGCGAAGATCCGATGTTGTGCCAATGATCTGCAGGATCATGGTGTCGACAGGCTGGGTTCGTTGTACGATTTGACGGCGCATCGACTGGTTCGATATGCGGTGACAGTGACCCGGAACATGGCTGATGCCGAAGATGCGATTCAGGCGATTCAGGCGACGATGGTGCGGATTGCCATGAAGCCGAAAATTCTGGCAACGGCTCAGCAGCCGTGGGCCTATTTATTAAGAGTGACCCGCAACGAGGCGTTAAGAATTCTGCAAAAGCGGAAGCCTTTACAAATTTTTGCTCAGTGCCGACAGCTCTGGGCGCGGGATGCTGAGATTGTGGAAGAGAACGATCAGGCGCAGGTGATCCGGCAGGCCTTGAAACGTCTTCCGACAAATCAGTCTGAAGTGGTGGTTCTGAAGATCTGGGAAGAGATGACATTTGCGGAAATTGCCAGTGTGCTGGATGAATCGCCGAATACCGTGGCCAGTCGTTATCGTTATGCGCTCCAGAAATTAGACAGTTACCTGCGTCCCATGACGCGTGAGGATATCAATGTTTGAATTTGAAGATCACCATTCTCTGGAAGAGCGATTGCTGAAGGCGTCTGCCAACTCTGCGATTCCGTTGCGGGGCGGTCACCGGCAACAGGTGCTGGATGCCGCACGTCAGGCGCGCTCCCGCAAGCTCTATCTGCGAAGTCTGGCCGCGGTCGGCGTGTTTTTCCTGGCTGTCACGCTGTTCTTTGGCTTGCAGGATTCCGCGAGGACACAGAGTGTGGCCTCCGATGACAGCCCGGGCTGGTCTAAAACAATCTATGTCACAGGCAGTCAGGTTTTAGGGATCTCGACGGCAGCTCATCAGCCGGACACAATCAAAACCGATTGGAATTCCGTGCAGGCCACTCTGAAACAATCTGGTGAATGGGGGCTCGTCGATGCCGTCGTTCGATTTCGGAATGAGCGTGCGGGAACGATTGAGCAGATCTTTCATCGAGGCGATTAATGCAGGAGACTTTGTCCCAACGCTTTCAGGAGCAACTGCCTGAAAAAACAGAGAACCATCCGGAATTCGTGACAGAACTGGTGGATCTAATCTTAAATCAGGCACAAGCCGTCAATGCCAGTGATATTCATCTGCTGCCCACGGAAAACCAGATGCGGATGGATTGGCGGATCGACGGTGTGTTGCATCACGTGGCCGACTTTTCCCATGAACTGGCGCCACGAATTACGGCGCGCCTGAAAGTGATTTCGCATTTACTGACCTATCGGACCGATGTTCCTCAGGAAGGCCGCATTCGCCAGCAGGGAGAACAGGCTGTCGAAACGCGGATCAGCACCTTTCCCACACTCTATGGTGAAAAGGTAGTGGTGCGATTGTTTGTCGGCTCGGGGCAGTACAAACATCTGGAGAGCCTGAATCTCCCCGAGGAAATTCTGGTGGAGTTGAAACGGTTACTCACACAGACCGGGGGCGTGATTCTGATGACGGGCCCGGCCGGCAGTGGGAAAACAACAACCATCTATGCCTGTCTGCGTGAAATCATTCGACAGTCCAAAGGATCCCGCAGCCTGGTCTCTCTGGAAGATCCGATTGAAGTAGTAGTTCCCACGGTGGCCCAGTCGCAGGTGAATCCTTCTGCGGGCTTTGACATGGTTCTTGGTCTGCGTTCTCTGCTCAGGCAGGATCCGGAAGTGATCATGGTCGGAGAAATCCGGGATCGTGAAACCGCGGAAACCGTTTTTCAAGCCTCGCTTTCCGGTCATCTGGTTGTGACGACCTTTCATGCAGGCAGCGCAACAGAAGCCGTCAGTCGACTGTCGGATATGGGAATTGAGCCTTACCTGCTGCGCAGCGGATTATTAGCCATTCTGAGTCAGCGCTTATTGAGGCGGCTTTGTGACTGTGCTCAGTTTTCCCATGCAGAGGAAGATCGGCTGGGGCTGCATGTAGAACAATGGAAAGTGCCCGTAGGTTGTACAGACTGTGGCCAGACCGGTTATCAGGGACGCATCGTGCTCACAGAAATGTTGCAGCCCGGTCAAGTGGATGTTGCGAATGCCATTTTAAATCAGGCTGATGCGACAGTACTGCATCAACTGGCGGTTCAATCGGGAATGCGAACGCAGTGGAGTCGCGCCTTGGAAGCCGTCAATCAGGGCATCACCAGCCCTGCGGAAGTGCGACGCGTGCTGGGCATGACACGTTTGGAACAGTGACAGAGTTTGACTTCGACTCACAGGTAATCTGACAAAATGACCATCAAATTAATCGTTACTGTCTGAGAGAGTGTGTATATGAATTCGAAAGACGATTCCGATTCTTTGAATCCGAAAGAAACACGATTTGAACTTGATGAATTGATCGCTTTGAATGAAGAGATCATCTCTCTGGTTCAGGCCGGGATTCCGCTGGAGTTGGGTTTGCGGGAAATGGGAAATGAACTGCCTGACCGCCTCGGAAAAATCAGTTCGGATTTAGCAGGTAAGATGGAGCGGGGCAGTTCGCTGTCTGAGGCGATGAACTCAGAAGGCCATCGGTTTCCCAAGGTCTATCGCGTGATTGTCGAAGCGGGAATCAAGTCTGGAAAGTTAACGGTTGCGCTGGAAGAAATGTCAAATTATGCCTGGGAGTTATTTCATTTAAGACGTCAGATCGGCATGGCGATGGTGTATCCCCTGATCGTGTTCAGCCTGGCCTATGGTCTGTTCATGGTATTTCTGTTTGAAATGCTCTCGCGCTTTAACATGGCTTATGAGGTATTTCGACTGGGAGAGACTCGACCCTTACATTATTTAAACATGATGGAATCGACGATTGTTTACTGGGGCATGCTCCCCCCTCTGTTGCTCTTTGTGTTTGTCATCTTATGGATGCGGACAGGCAGTTCTCAATTGCTGAATTTCAAAGGGACCAGCCGTCTGGTTGGCTGGATTCCCGGCGTACAGAAGATCGCCAATTATTATCGGTATGGCAATTTTTCAGAACTGATGTCGCTGCTGATTCAGCAGAACATTCCGTTTGCAGAATCAATTGTGCTGGCGGCGGAAGCGACCGGCGATGATCAACTGGTAAAATCGGCAAACCTGATGGCTGAACGGCATTTACGGTCTCAGCCGGAAACCGGCGACTCGGCGAAAGAATATGGCTGGCCGCCTCTGTTGACCTGGCTGTTGACGACGAAAAATCAGCAGGGCGAATTAAGCCTGGCGTTAAAAAACGCCGCCGATATGTATCGGAGAAAAGCAACCAATTATACGCGCTGGTTCAGAATCCTGTTTCCGATTTTTACCGGAACGATTATCGGCGGTGGAACCGTTTTGTGTTATTCACTCGTATTATTTCTTCCATTCTCCGATATGCTTAAACAATTGGCGAATCCTTAAAGTTCTAAAATAT
>NZ_CALFPF010000422.1 GCF_937919775.1 uncultured Gimesia sp. | reverse complement strand
GGTCAAAGTCGAGATGGCGACCGGCACGGAAAAAGTTTCCTTCATGAAAGATGTCGCGCCCTGGATGCTGGATTTCTGCATGCGGTGCCATAGCGGCAATAACCCGGCGAGCGGATTTTCGGTGGTGACATTTGAAGATATCCTGCGCGGAGGAGACAGCGGCTCCGTCATTATACCGGGCAAACCGGATGACAGCCGCCTCTGGCACCTGGTCGGTTTACAAGACCCGATCAAAATGCCTCAGGGGCAGGCACGGCTCAAACGGAAAAATGCGGAGGATCTGAAAACCTGGATCGCAGAAGGGGCCAAGTTTGACGGCAAAGACGCGAAAGGCGCCTTGCGTGCGATGGTTCCGACGGAAGATGAACTGCGCATGGCTGAGCTGGCAACTTTGTCGCCGGAAAAATTTGCGGATCTGCGGCGCGAAACGCTCGAGCCAACCTGGAAACGCGCCCTGAGTAATGAAAAGCCGGAATTGCTGGAGACGGATGATTTCATTTTCTATGGTAATGTCAGTGCAGATCGGCTCAAACAGATCAGCGCCTGGGCTGAGACGCAGGCTGATGCTTTAAGAAAATTGTTCAACGAAAAACAGAAGCCGCTCTGGAAAGGCAAGCTGGCCGTTTTTGTGATCAAAGATCGATTCGGTTATTCGGAATTTAATCAGACAATCGAAGACCGTCTTGTGGATAATGCCACTACCTGGCATTCGAAAGTCACTCCGACGTTTCTGGAAGCCTATCTCGTGCTGCAGGATGTGGGGGACGAGGCTTCTGCGGATTCTCCGGGGCTACAGACGAATGTGGTCGCAGGACTGACCAATGCCGCCATTCAACGCGGAGCAGGGGAAGTACCGATGTGGGTTTCCCGAGGATTGGGAATGTTGTTAGCTGCCAACGGCTCATCGAGTCAGGCTTATTTCGAAACATTAAGGCAGCAGGCGTTGGATGCGGCTCCTAAAGTGACTCGCCCGGAACAGTTATTTGCAGAAGGAACTTTTTCGCCTTCAGAAACAACGGCGGTCGGATTTACGCTGGTTGAGTTTCTGATAAAAAGCGGGGGATTACCCAAGATGGCATTACTGCTGAAAGAGTTCAAAAACGGGACACCCGCAGCCACGGCTCTCGTCAAGGTGTATGGGACCAACCTGGCAGCGCTGGCTACCGCCTATGCGCGTACTTTGCGTCCCGGTCGTGTCAGTAAATAATCGAAGTCCCTGCTTGAATGACGGGAAAAGCAGGGACGTTGTGCCCAGATTTTTGTATTAATCGCTGCCCTGTGATTCTCATCACGGTCCGCTATAATTGATCGCCTTGAGTTTCCCGTTTTTTTGAGTGTGACCAGGGCACGTAATTCTTATGATGGATGTAAATATTGTTGGCGGCGGAGTGATTGGCCTTTCGATCGCCTATGAACTGGCGCAGCAGGGGTTGTCCGTCGCCGTTTTTGATCGGCAGCAGTTCGGAAAAGAAGCCTCCTGGGCCGGCGCGGGCATGTTACCTCCCGCCGATTTCAAGTCAGCAGCCACTCCCGAAATTCAACTTCGTGCTGCCAGTAAAACGATGTGGGCCGATTGGTCGAGCCGTCTGAAAGAGGAATCGGGGATCGACAACGGTTTCATCAACTGTGGTGGCTTGCATGTCGCGACTGGTGATGACATCGCAGGCTGGAAGCAATACGTTTCGGAATGGCGTCAGTCGGGGGCGATTGTTGAGGAATGCGAACCGACTTCGCTTTCAGAGACAGCGCCGTTTTTGAGTCAGGAAGTACACGCCGCCTTTTACCTGCCGGAGATGAGTCAGGTTCGCAACCCCCGTCATTTAAAAGCGCTGCTTGCGGCCTGTGCCCACAAAGGGGTTCAGCTCAAATCAGGCACGCCGATTATCGGTTTTGAAGTCGAGGGTTCCAAAATCACCGGCATCCGAACTTCGTCAGAAATTTTCAGAGCAGGGCGAACCGTGATTGCAGGGGGGGCATGGTCCCCCGAAGTTCTTGACTGCTTAGGAATCCGCTGTGAAGTGGTTCCCATTCAGGGACAGATTGTGTTGCTGTCGATGCATCAATTACCGTTTCGTCAGGTTATCGAATGCGGCAGCCGTTATCTGGTCCCGCGCAGCGATGGAAAAATTCTGATCGGTTCGACGGAAAGCAATGTTGGTTTCAATAAAGAAAATACGGCAGAAGGCGTTGGTGGTCTGCTCCAGTTTGCCCAGTCCATTGTGCCGTGTCTGAAAGAGGCAACGTTCGAATGCGCCTGGGCTGGTTTGCGACCCAGATCTATTGATGGTTTGCCTTACCTGGGCTATGTAGCGGACTATGAAAATTTATTGATGGCGGCGGGGCATTATCGAGATGGTCTGCAACTCTCGCCGATTACCGCCAGATTGATCAGACAACTGATCTGCGGTGAAACAACAGATCTCTCAC
>NZ_CALFPF010000421.1 GCF_937919775.1 uncultured Gimesia sp. | reverse complement strand
ATCGCCAGAAATGGATCGACATGGGACAATCGCTCAACCTGTATCTGGCAGAACCTTCCGGCAAGAAGTTACATGATATGTATATGCTGGCCTGGGAACGCGGGTTGAAGACCACCTACTATCTGCGAACTCTGGCAGCCACTCAGGTTGAGAAATCAACCGTGGATGTCAACAAGTTCGGAATTCAGCCTCGCTGGATGAAACACGCCAGTGCGTCAGGCGACATTCATGTCGATCGGGAAGCAGTCACACTGGTGACTCCCGGCGAATCCTGTAACCTGGATGGCGACTGTGAAGCGTGTCAGTAATCACAGTGTTTTCTCTCGCGGTAAATTATGCTCATTTTAAATTTAATAATGGATTTTAAAGAGGTGTTATGATGACAATACTCAATACAAAACCAGCTTCACCTAAAAAGAATGCCCCACTGGAAGATACTCCCGAGGGCCGTTTTAATGCAGATAAAAAACGTTTGATTAACTGCTCTCAGGTAGACGTGAATCAATTGATGCCTTTGAAGTATCATTGGGCCTGGGAACATTATCTGAATGGCTGTGCTAACCATTGGATGCCAACGGAAGTCGGCATGACCAAAGACATCGAGATGTGGCGTTCCAGCAAGCTCAGCGACGGCGAACGGTTTGTGATCATGCGGAACCTGGGTTTCTTTGCGACAGCCGAAAGTCTGGTAGCGAACAATATCGTGCTGGCCATTTTCAAGCATGTCACCAATGCGGAAAGTCGTCAGTACCTGTTGCGTCAGGCGTTTGAAGAAGCCGTGCATTCCCACACGTTTCTGTATATCGTAGAAAGCCTCGGGCTCAATGAGTCGGAAGTCTTCAACATGTATCACGAAGTTCCCGCGATCGCGAAAAAAGATCAGTTGGAAATGGAACTGACGTCCGAGATTCTCGATCCAGATTTCACGACAGATACCTTTGAAGGGGCACAGGCCTTTTTAAAGAATCTGATCGGTTACTATCTGATTATGGAAGGGCTTTTCTTCTATACCGGTTTCGTGATGGTGCTTTCATTCCATCGTCGCAATATGATGACGGGGATCGGCGAACAGTTTCAATACATCCTGCGAGATGAAACGATTCACTTGAACTTCGGCATCGACTTGATCAATGGCATCAAGCAGGAAAATCCGGAACTCTGGACTCCTGAATTCCAGCAGCTGATTGTCGACCGTATGAAGTACGCTGCCGAACTGGAAATTGAATACGCCAAGGATTGTCTGCCCACCGGAATTCTGGGTTTGAATGGCGATCTGTTCCGCGAATACGTGCAGCACATTGCTGACCGTCGTCTGGAACGCATTGGCCTGCCTCCTCAATACGGTTCTGCGAATCCTTTCCCCTGGATGAGCGAAACCATGGACCTTTCCAAAGAGAAAAATTTCTTTGAAACCCGCGTGACCGAGTATCAGAGTTCAGGTTCATTAAACTGGGACTGATTTTCGTCCACGATAAAAACAAGGCACCCTCGAAGGGATCACCAGCCGGTGGTCCCTTTTTTTGTGCGCGTGAAAAGGTGGGATAAAATGGGAGGCAGCGACTCTAAAAAAAAGACCAGACGTGGAATCAAAACCTTCAATCTTCTTGCTTCAAGACAGTCGCTGACCCCTTTAATGCTTTCCGTAAAGTTTCCACTCAGGCAGCTGTATCGATTCTGTCACAGGGTCTCTCCTGAAATGCGGGAAGGGAGAGTTCACCGTCGTGTGATCCTGGTGTTCTCTGGTGCGAAATTAATTGGCAATCTTCAAAAAGTTCTGGCACTCACGAAGTTATCGTTCGACGTCTCAATGTCCGAACATTCGGAGACGACGAAATAGTAGTTCCCATAAGTAAAGCGTGGCAAACAGGTTGTGTCTCAATGTCTGATGTCCGGTGAGCTGGGGATTTTTACCGACCCTTTTGACACTCCCGGCGGCACGTTCTTTGCTCAACTGTGTCCTGGAACACGGTGCTCCGTCCCGCTCCTGTTGAAGACCTCTAGACGAGCCTTCACGTTGAAAGTCCTCTCGCTTCATATCATTCACTACTACATCAGGACAAGAACATGAGTTACTTATTGGAAATCAATTCCTTGTGCCATTCCGAAAGGCCCAAAACTACTGTGAGACGCTCCCGAGGCTTCACGCTGATTGAGCTTTTGGTGGTCATCGCGATTATTGCCATTTTAATAGCATTGCTTCTCCCTGCCGTACAACAGGCTCGCGAAGCGGCTCGCCGTTCCACATGCAAGAATAATATGAAGCAGCTTGGTCTGGCTCTGCACAATTATCACGACTCTCACACCAAGTTCCCCTACTCGAGTGCCAACAATGCCATGGTCTGGACGCAGGCCGGAGATCCGATCCTGAATCAATCAGGATGGACGCTGCTGCTGCCCTATCTGGAACAGTCTGCTCTCTACAATCAGTTCAACTTCACCGCCGCCCAACGCAACAGTTCGTTCAGTGGGTGGTCTTCGACTAGTTCGGGAACAGTGATGGGGGCGTCTGCGGATATTACCGCTAATATGGAACTGACAAAAAAAGTCATCGCCGTTTTCAATTGTCCGAGTGATGCAAACAACGCGACCTACAATTCAGCGACTTCCTACTACGGCTGTGGTGTCGCGGGAAGTGCCATGACCAACTACGGTTTCAGCGTCAGCTCCGGCACAGGGCCCTGGGCGTTGTGGGGAAATGAAGGAAGTACCACGAGAGCTCTCTTCGGGGAGAATTCCAATTCCGAGATTGCGAAGATCAAGGATGGCACCAGTAATACCGTAATGGTGTGCGAAACGACTCGTCAGGTGCGGGATGGAACCGGTAACTACTGGGGATGTAGCGTCTATGCGGGAAATGGCGTCAACCTGGCCCACAGCCGCGGAATCAACTACTGGCTCTGTTGCTCCTGGACTCCTCCGATGACTTCACAGCCCGGCGTACTGGGATCTTACAGTATGCCCGGAAGTGCCCATGTCGGAGGTTGTATGATCCTGCTTGCGGATGGCGCTGTGCGTTTTCTCAGCGAGAACATCGATGCCACTACCCGCACCAATCTCTCCCGTATCAAAGACGGCCAGGTGATCGGCGAGTTCTGATTGGGGAATTTGTTTGCCGGGATGTTCCCACGCTCACGGATAAGGATACTCGTGAGCGGCGGACTCTTTTTCTCTTAATCAATCCTGCTTCTTCTAGCTCTGGTGGATCAACATGAGTGCTTGCTTAGATACGACGCGTAAAATGACTCGAGGATTGGCGATCCCTTTCGCGGTCCTGCTTGTTTCTCTTTCCGGTTGTGGGGGTTCGAATTCCGGTCCCGACATTGAAATGATTCCTGTTTCGGGATCCGTGGCGATGGATGGTCAACCGCTCGTCGGTGCGATGGTGGAATTTCATCCCACTGGCCAAACGAAAGGGAACGGAGGGTTTGGCCTGACCGATGAAGCAGGCAAGTTTACTTTGACTGACTATCATTCGAATCCGGGGTGCCCTCCGGGGGAGTACGGTGTGACCTTCTCGAAGATCACGCAACCGGACGGGTCTCCGATACCTCCTGATTCCCCACAAGGTGGGGTCGGGATGAAAGAACAGATTCCCCCGGTCTATAACCTGTTCAAGCCGCATGCGATCATTCAGGGAGCCACAGTCAAGGCACCGGAATCGAAATTTGAGTTTCAGCTCGACTCAAAATTCAAGCCCCCGGCTTCGTTTTTTCAAAACTAGATCATCGAGTCTCAAGGTGTGTTTGAAACTCGTCGTTATTTCCGCCCGTTCTCCGGTGCCGCACCATCACGGTTCTTCCAATCCGTTCCCTTGGATGAGCGAAAGCATGGACCTCTCGAAGGAAAAGAACTTCTTCGAAACCCGCGTGACCGAATACCAGAGCTCCGGTTCATTAAACTGGGACTGATTCGTCCGCGATAAAAAAATAAGGCACCCTCGCAGGGACCACCGATTGGTGGTCCCTTTTTTTGCGCGCGGTAGGATCTGAGATAAAATAACGTGGTATAAAAGGTGTGGTAACTGGAAAATATGGTGATGAGGCAACAAAATATCTTTGGACAATCGATGAACGCGGAATTAATATCGCTCTTGAAAACCCCCGTTTCCAACTCCTCGCGGTAATATAGTTCATACAAATCTCAGCAGCTTCCATAGGGGGGAGAAGCTTGGTTTGAGTCAGCAGATACAGTTGTGATTAATGCGGGATCAGGGC
>NZ_CALFPF010000420.1 GCF_937919775.1 uncultured Gimesia sp. | reverse complement strand
GCCGATTCCGGCACTGATTGAATATGCCGTGTTTAAACAGAGGCGGACGGCCATTGAATATCAGGGGGCATCGGTCGAAATGATCGAGCACGTCATGGCTGCATTGGCGGGATTACAAATTGATAATTGCCGCATCGAAATAAATGCGCCAGAGGCCCCTTGTTTTGACGGTTCATCGCTGGAACTGTCACAGGAACTGTTGGAATCTGGCATTGTCGAACAACCCTTCAAGAGGGCATTGATCTGCATCGAACAACCTGTGTCCGTCGAAGACGAATCGGGATGTTTTATTCAGGCCAGGCCTTTGAACCGTTCCGTAATGGCGATTGGCTACTATCTGAATTACGGAGAAGATTCGCCAGTTGAGCCACAGTGCCTCACTCTGGAAATCAATCCTGATACGTGGATGAATCATCTGGCATTCTCGCGAACTTTTGTTCTGGAGGAGGAAGTCGAAGCCATGCGCGGGCTGGGTTATGGATTGCGACTTTCTGCTGAGGATTTGCTGGTGCTGGGACAAGACGGTGCGATTGATAATGAATTAAGAACATCAGATGAATGCGTTCGTCATAAAATATTAGATTGTCTGGGTGATTTTGCTCTGATTGGCTGTGACCTGCATGGTTATTTCAGCGCGCATCAGTCGGGGCATGCATTAAATCGAGAGTTGATCAAAAAAATTAAATCGACGCATCGTTCCAGTTTATCTGATGCAGTATGGAAAGTTGCCTGAGATCTCAAATTGTGGTTGCTTTTCGGCAGCCTTTTATTCACGTTCTGATACATCATTGACTGCAAATTTTTTAGGATGTCGAACATGCCGACAAATATATCAAATCTTTCCTACGTCGATCCTAAAGCAGAAATCGGGGAAGATGTTTCGATCGGGCCATTTTGTTACATTGGTCCCGATGTGACGATCGGAAATGGCTCTGTGCTGGACAACCATGTGACTGTTACAGGGTATACAACCATCGGAGAGCGAAATCGTTTTTTTCCCACATCAGTGATCGGTGCAGAGCCACAGGACGCAGGGTATTCGGGTGCTCCGACTAGTGTTGTGATCGGCGACGATAATCTGTTTCGGGAAGGTTGTACGATACATCGTGGAGCAGAAAAAGAGGATCACTGCACACGCATCGGAAACCGGAATACGTTTCTCTGTAATTCGCATGTGGCACATAACTGTCGCATCTTCGATGATGTGACTCTGGTCAATGGAGTATTACTCGGAGGCCACGTGCATGTACATGATCGGGCCATTGTTTCAGGCAACACGGTCGTGCATCAGTTTTGTACTATTGGGACTCTTGCCTTTATCACTGGTGCATCGCGGGCGACTGTAGATGTGCCTCCCTTTATGATCTGCACAGGGGCGGATGACTTCCGGATTCGTACCGTCAATATTGTGGGTATGCAACGTGCCGGGATTTCTGAGAGCTCTGTTTCGGTCATTCGTCGGGCACACCGTCTGTTCTATCGAAAAAACAAAAAGCTGGAAGAAGTACGCGATATTTTCAGTGAGGAACTGGAAGGGGTGCTGCCGATGGCTTTGCAGACTCTATTTAACCATTTTGAGGCCATTCAAGGCAGTAAAGCGGGTAGAGGTCGTGAAGCAGCGGCCCGGAACGCGAAATACATTCCTGAAGAAAAAGATCAAAGTTCAACACGGAGAGCAGCATGAGTTTATTGAAAGTCGCCGTCGTCGGTGTCGGAGCATTAGGCCGTCACCACGCCAGAATTTTGGCCGGTCTGGAAGGTGTGGACCTGTTTGCCGTCGCGGATACGAATCCGGTCCAGGGACAGGCTGTTGCAGAACAGCATGGCAGTCGCTGGGTTTCTGATTATCGCGAATTGTTTCAGGAAGCCGATGCCGTTTCGCTGGCTGTTCCGACGCACGCGCATCTCGCGGTTGCCAGTGAATTTTTATCCCGCAGGATTCCGGTTCTGGTCGAAAAACCGATTGCCTGTAATCTTCGGGAAGCAGAAGAACTGGTGCGGATCGCTGAAGCTCATGATACTTTGCTCCAGATCGGGCACGTGGAACGATTTAATCCAGCGACACAGGCAGCATTTGAGCGTTGTTCGAATCCTCGTTTTATTCGTAGCGAACGCGTCAGCCCTTATACGTTTCGATCGACGGACATTGGCGTGATTCACGACTTACTTATTCACGATATCGATCTCGTGCTTTCCCTGGTGAACTCTCCCGTTCAGAGTGTCGAAGCATTTGGCATTTCTGTAATGGGGGAACATGAAGACGCGGTTCAGGCGCGGCTACGGTTTCAAAATGGTTGTATTGCCGATCTGACGGCCAGCAGGATTTCACCGACCGCTAAGCGGGCGATGCAACTCTGGGGCGCCTCAGGCTGCGTGACAGTGGATTTTACCAGCCGGGAAGTGACGTCGTATCGACCATCGGAAACGCTGCTCTATGGAACTCCTCCACTCGAACGCGCGCGGAAAGCGGGAGCGAATCTTGAGGCGTTGAAGCAGGATGTGTTTGGTACGTTTCTAAAAGTGGATTCACCGGATGTCTCAACGGCAGATGCATTGACAGCTGAACTGGATAGTTTCGTGGAAGCGGTTCGAGCTGACTCTCAACCACTGGTAGGAGGTCTGCAGGCGCTGCAAGCAATGCAGGTTGCGGAACAGGTTCTCGAAGCAGTGAACCGCCACGAGTGGGATGGTAGTCAACAGGGAGCCGTTGGACCGTTTATTCAGTTTCCTGCAGAACAACGCCGACTGGCCGGTTAAATCAGCCAATCGGCGTGACACACGTCATTGCTCAGTTCCTGATCAATCAGAGTTCAAATCAACTCTTCCAGGGCTTCCGTAACTTCATCGGCGTGTCCGTTCACTTTGACTTTCGGCCAGGCAGCAGCGATTTTACCTTCCTTGTCAATGAGGAACGTGGCGCGCTGAATGCCCATGTATTTCTTGCCGTAGTTCATTTTTTCAACCCAGACGCCGTATTTTTCTGCAATCTCATGATTTTCATCTGAGAGCAGAATGAACGGCAGTTCGTACTTGGTCGCAAATTTTTCATGCGAAACGACTGAGTCCGGGCTGATTCCCAGAATCACGGTGTCATTTCGTTTGAACGTGGCAACTCGATCCCGAAACTCACAGGATTCGGTAGTGCATCCCGGAGTATCGTCTTTGGGATAAAAGTAAAGGAGCACGTTTTTTTCGCCTTTGTACTGACTCAGACGAATTTTTCCTTCGGGGTAAGCAGGGAGATTAAAAGCAGGAGCACGTTTGCCAACTTCTGGTACTTTGCTTTCAGCAGCCATTGTAGAATCCTTCAGCGATAGGGGTAAAAACGGGACAGAATCCCGTCAGAAATCGTGTTATTAAAATATCCTGAAAACGCAACAGGATTTAGTCTAACAATGCCTCGCGCGATTGCATAATAGCAGGCAGGCTGCAAACTTTCGACAGAGTGCCGTAGTACCATTTGGGGGAAGAGGCAAAATCAGGATCGCCAGTATTGCTGGTGATATTTGGTGATTGTTTTCAAGGCCGGTTTGGCCTGGCCTTCGAGGTTGATCAAGCCGGAATGCGGAAATCGGCGTGCATCCTGGTCCCGAAACCGGGACCAGTAAACTCCCGTCACAGCTGGCTTGGCCAGGAGTAAGGGCAGATACAAGTCGATCCATTCTGCCTGTGCGGCTTCGCTCCAGTCTGTTTTCCACTGGCTTGTCTGTACTTTTGAGATGGCAGGGTTTTTCGCCTCGACGTTCTCACCGTCGCTGGGGAATGCCAGCGTAATGTGTAAAGGGAGATTCAGCACACTCCACTTGTCGATCAACTTCGAGATATCGAGTAAATCGTGATGATGAGAGCCATTGGGGTAGTAGCCGATGCTGAGTTCCAGATCCACTCCGGAAAGTCCGACTCCCAGCCGGTCGATCGCATCTACAAACTGCATTGGCGAGAGCTGGTGCTGTCCTTTGGAGAGATAGTCGCCCCACGGTTGCTCTACTCTGATGAAACACTGAATCGAATCATCGGTCTGCTTGGCGACCTCGATGGCGCGTGCTGTCAATGTGAGACGGGTTTCTTCGTTGAGACCGAATGCACCACCTGTATTCATGGAGGAAACCAGAGTCCAGGTTCGGATACTGCCGGTATAGCGCGTGATTGCGGTTTCAATAAAATGTGAAATAATGCTCTGGAAGTTGACCATATCCAGCTTCCAGGATTCAAGCCACTCAGGCAGTCCGTGTGGTGCAAAATCGAGCAGGCACCCGCCGCGAATCAGGAGATGGTTTTTTTCGCACCAGTCAACCTGCTGATCGCATAAATCCCAGTGCTGATCCCCCTCATAGGGTTCGATCAATTTCCAGTTAATCAAATCGGTGTTGGCAGCGTCAAAAGCCTGGCAGATCTGCTGGCTTTCCTTTGCGTTGGGAATAAGCTCACCCAAGTTACAGCCAAGTGAAACAGGAAGTTTCATTGACTGAGACCGTTGATGGAGAATGGTCAAACGCTGTCGGGCATAAAGCTGAACCAGCATTTCGGCTGCTGCATGTGCTTTCTGCAGCGCCACTCCAGCCAGTTCTGAGCACTCTTCCAGTTTATCCTGGATCACGGCCGCCTGTGAGAATGCAGAGAAGGCTTCATCATGCAGCTTCCAGAGCGCAGCGGGAATATTCAGACCGGCGATTTGCCACACACTGAGCTGGTCTTTCAGAGTTGAAATTTTCCCGCGGGCCAATTCAAGCATCAGTACGTAGGGTTCTTCCCGTTCCGGAAGCGAAGCCGTTCTGACTACTGGCCGGCCAAAGTCGGTAATATTCCAGACGATATTGAGTTTGCAGCTTTGAGAAGTCTGGCGGCGAAAAGTCAGAAGATTCCCGTCCACTTCGACGCGCGTTGGAAAGACACGGCCATCGACGGCGTTCAGATAGGCACGATGGAGATCAGACCAGTCTTCCGGTACTTGAGTCGGTGCAATTAAAAAGCGCAAATTGCCCATAAAACGGGTCACAATCGTTATCTGATTTTTCAATGATGATATTAACTTCAGGCCTTATTATCCATTATCACGTTTGAGGGGCTTCAGGCAAGTGTAGACTCGTATGTATGTACATTGAAGTGGGAGAGAAGCTCAGGCAGACAGGAACCTGACGATCACTCATTTTGTGCGGGATTTACGGGTTATGATTTTTCGTCAATTGTTTAGCACGCTGGTTCTCGCTACACTTCTCAGTGTTCAAATTCATGG
>NZ_CALFPF010000419.1 GCF_937919775.1 uncultured Gimesia sp. | reverse complement strand
ATCCTTAAAGACACGATCCTGCAAATGCACATTGATCCCCGTTTCAACAAGATGATTCTGCAGGGCATGAACAGTGCCGTCGAAATCGATTTTAGCGATCGTCCGAAGTCGCTGGATAAAATCTTTGATGCGCCGCTTTAAGTCAGCAGTGAAATTACTTGACCTGAACCTGCCGCAAGCTTAGTCTGTCTTATAAAGAAATCAGCGGCTGTCGTATAATGGCATTACCCCAGCTTCCCAAGCTGGAGACGAGGGTTCGATTCCCTTCAGCCGCTCTATCTTGATCAATCCCGCCATGAAATCTTGCCGACGGCCTTGTATTCAATCTCAGTGTACTAGCTTTTAACCTGCTGAGTACTGACAGACCGAATCTGTTCCAGTTGTTTGGAAACTTCAGAGAAGGGGACTTCGTGCGGCAGTTTTCCGGTGGTCGCCGCTATCGCTGATGTGACTCCCGCTGCCTCTCCCATCGCGACTGCATTCCCGGTAACACGGTAACTGCTGTGGGCGATAAAATCGCCGCTGATACAACGCCCGGCCATCATCAACCCGGTCACATCACGGGCAATCAAAGCCCGCAGCGGAATATCATAAGGCTGGGATTTAAACGGTTTCGATTCAATCGCCTTCGTCTTGCCAGGATTCGTGGAATGCACATCAATCCCAAAACGGACATGGCAGATGGCATCGTCAAAACGAGTACCGTTCTTTAAATCTTCGCCGGTGACATGATACCGTCCGAGAATCCGTCGCCCCTCCCGCGTACCGATGTGTTCGGCGGTCGCCACGATTTCCAGATTTGTCCAGGGACCACCCAGTTTTTTCAGGCTGTTGACCAGTTTGTGAACTTCGCGTCGCGCCTGTAATGTCGCATCGGTGACATGCGCCGCATCAATCGAGAGAGTCCCATACTCATGATTGGCCATCATCGCATAAAGTCCATCCCGCACCCGGAAAATTGTCGGACCTCCATAGGAGGGATCGATGCCCGCACGCTGAAATTCCGCTAACAGGTTCTGCTTCGGATTCCCCAGCTTGCGAGGCTCTGCATCTCCCCGGATGAACTGGGCAATTCCGTCCGTGGTAACACCTGTGAGTAATACCATCAGGCTCATCGGCTGAGTGAGCCCCGTTCCCGGCTGACCGAATTCATATCCGCATCCCGCCTGCGCCGCCAGATCACCATCGCCGGAGCAGTCAATAAAAGACTTGGCCCGCCAGGCCTGCCGACCCGATTTGGATTCGGTCACGATCACCGACAAGCGATTATTGATATCGTTCACGGCACCTACGACTCTGGTGTGCAACTGAATTTTGACGCCCGCTTCGAGCAAGAGATCTTCCAGCAGCAGTTTGGTTTTCTCGGTATCGTAGGCGACGGACCCGTTTGATAATGTGTTGCTGGCATCCCGGTCTTCGAGCTTTTGCAGAATTTCGCGCATGATGCCCGGTTTATTCTGCGCGTCGATAATCAAAGTCAACGCGCCCGCAGTCCAGACACCGCCCACACAACCATTCACTTCGAGCAATCTGGTTTTGGCGCCACTCCGGGCCGCAGCCAGCGCCGCCGCCACTCCGGCTGGCCCACCACCACAGACGATCACTTCATCTTCTTCGACAATCGGAATGTTCCGAGCCGCTTCATGAAAAACCTTGCCATCGGGTGAAACCCAGCCGCTGGTTCGTACATGTTGTGCCGTTGAGTTCCAGACGGACTGCCCGCCCCCGTCAAGAATCAAAGTATTGGATGGCCGCGTAATACCATCCGCCACAGGTTCTTTCGCAGAAGCAGCAGTGGTCCCGGCTACAAATGCTGCCGTACTGCCGGCGAGGTATTTCGCGAAATCTCTACGGTCCATATTCTCGTTGGCCATGTCGGGCTCCTCTCGATTTTATTGTTGCGGATTCTCGAAAGACTCCGGATTCACTCAACCATAAATTCGTTTTTGAATCTCGGTAACAACATCGTCGATCGGAATACGTACCTGTTCCAGCGTATCACGATCACGTAAAGTCACACACTTATCCTGTTCTGTCTCACCATCCACTGTCAAGCAGAAAGGAGTTCCAATTTCGTCCTGACGTCGATAACGGCGGCCAATTGCTCCCTGCTGATCATAAACAGCCTGAATTCCCGCTGATTTCAAACGCTGATAGATCGACGAAGCGACTTCCGGCATCCCCGCTTTTTTGATCAAAGGGAAAACCGCCACTTTTACGGGAGCCAGCCTGGGATGAAACCGCATCACGGTTCGCGTCTGCATTTCCCCTTTTTCATCCGGTTGCTCGTCTTCGTAATACGCTTCACAGAGAAACGCGAGAGTTGCCCGGTCGGCACCCGCAGCCGGTTCAATCACATGCGGAATAAACCGCTCGCGTGTCTGATCATCAAAATAGGTCAGATCTTTCCCACTCCCTTTATATTTAGGTTGCCCCTGTTCGTTCTTTTCGACCACCAGTTGATCACCTTCACGAACCAGCTTGCCTTCCATGTGAGAACGCAAATCAAAATCACCACGATGGGCAACCCCTTCGAGTTCCCCATATTCATTTTCTTCCATAAAGGGAAACGCATACTCGAGGTCGGCTGTCCCGACAGAATAGTGGGCCAGTTCTTCCTGTGTATGATCGCGCAGAATCAGATTTTCTGTCGCAATCCCCAGTTTGATATACCAGTTGTAACGGCGGTCGCGCCAGTATTTGTACCATTCAAACGATTCATCGGGATGACAGAAAAATTCCATTTCCATCTGCTCAAATTCACGCGAACGGAAGATATAGTTGCGCGGCGTGATTTCGTTGCGGAAACTTTTTCCGATCTGGGCAATCCCAAACGGAATTTTCACGCGTCCGCTGTCAACCACGTTCTTGAAGTTCACGAACATCCCCTGCGCGGTTTCCGGACGCAGAAACGCCGTGCCTTCCTCGCCCGCTAATGCACCGATGATCGTTTTAAACATCAGATTGAATTCACGCGGTGCCGTCAGCTCCCCGCCCGTTTCCGGGCAACGGGCTTCCAGCTTACCCGTGGCGGGAATATTCGCTTCCGACATCATTTTGGCGTATTCCATCAGATTACAGACGGAAATCTGAGGCGTTTCGCTGGGCGTGAGCCCTTGCTCTTTCTCATATTCTGCCAGCGCTTTTTCCAGACGTTTGCGTTTCGTTTTGGAAAGTCCTTCTTCGCCGATATCCGCCATATAGGTCTCACAGGCAACCGGTGCGCTGTCCGATGCGTAAGCCACAGCAACGGAAACATGATCAACGCGATAGCGGGCCTTGGACTCTTTGGAGTCGACCATAAAATCATGAAACAGGTCATAATGCCCGGAGCATTTCCAGACACTGGGATGCATGATGATGGTCGTTTCCACGCCGGTCATGGAAAAGGGCTTGGGAGCCCCCTCCGGCGCGACCAGTTCATTGTGTGTCGTAATCATGTCAGACCACCAGGCCTCTCTGACATTACGCTTGAGTTCGACCCCTAACGGACCATAATCCCAGAACCCCTGCAGCCCGCCATAGATTTCCGAAGACTGAAATATGAACCCGCGTCGTTTGCACAACGCAACAATTTTCTCCATCTCTTTTTTCATTGAACTGGTCTTTCAATCTCGTCTTTCAAAGACACTCTAAAAACAGGAATTGATTTCACCTGGGATAAAATTCACAATCATGCATCTGATGCTAACGTAATGGTCCCCGATTGGTGATGATATTCAGGTACCACGGAAACCAGACCTCGCTGAGAACATAATCGAATATCGTCTTCAAAACCACGTCGAATCAGATTACGCCCGCCAAGGCTGGCCCGGATTGCCAGCAACACACCATCTTCATTTTGAATCTGAGATCGGTAATGATC
>NZ_CALFPF010000418.1 GCF_937919775.1 uncultured Gimesia sp. | reverse complement strand
TGTTCATCCAAAAGTGCCCGACATGAAACAGGGCCACAGGAGAAACAAGTTATGTACGAGCGGTTTACAGATCGAGCTCGAAAAGTGATGCAGTTGGCCAATCAGGAGGCTCAACGGTTTAATCACGAATATATCGGGACCGAACATATCCTTCTTGGTTTAGTCAAAGAAGGTTCTGGGGTGGCAGCAAATGTGCTGAAAAATCTGGACGTGGATTTGAGAAAAATCCGTCTGGAAGTAGAGAAGATTGTGCAGTCGGGGCCCGATATGGTCACGATGGGCAAGCTGCCTCAAACACCTCGGGCGAAAAAAGTCATTGAATATGCGATGGAAGAGGCCCGGAATCTGAACCATAACTATGTGGGAACTGAGCACCTTCTGCTGGGTTTATTGCGAGAGCAGGATGGCGTTGCCGCTCAGGTCTTGATGAATTTGGGTTTGAAACTGGAAGAAGTTCGCGAAGAAGTTTTGAATCTTCTGGGCCATGGCCTGGAAGGGGCAGAAGCGGGCGAACGGACACCGGGTGCAGGCAGCCAGAAAGCCGGCAAAAGCAAAACACCTGCTCTGGACAGTTTTGGTCGCGATTTGACTGAACTTGCCAAGCAGAAAAAACTCGACCCGGTGATTGGACGTGCCAAGGAAATTGAACGCGTGATTCAGATTCTCTGTCGCCGTCAAAAGAATAACCCGGTTTTACTGGGGGAAGCCGGCGTTGGAAAAACCGCGATTGTCGAAGGTTTTGCCCAGATGGTTGTCAACGGGGAAGTTCCCGACCTGCTCCGCGATCGCCGTATCGTTGTGCTGGACCTGGCGATGATGGTGGCCGGTACGAAATATCGCGGTCAGTTTGAAGAACGCATTAAAGCCGTCATGAACGAAGTGCGTCGTGCGAAAAATACGATTCTGTTCATCGACGAATTGCACACACTTGTCGGAGCCGGTGGCGCCGAAGGCGCGATTGATGCTTCGAATGTATTGAAGCCCGCTTTGAGCCGGGGTGAATTACAGTGTATTGGTGCAACCACTCTGGACGAATACCGCAAATACATTGAAAAAGACAGCGCTTTGGAAAGACGTTTCCAGAACGTCATGGTGGAACCACCGACCGACAAACAGACGGTCGAAATTCTGCGTGGTTTACGGGAACGCTACGAAGAGCACCATAAAGTACAGATTACCGATGATGCCCTGGAAAAAGCGGTGGAGTTGTCTTCACGTTACATTACCGGCCGTTGTTTGCCCGATAAGGCGATTGACGTGATCGACGAAGCGGGTGCTCGTATCCGTTTGAAATCAATGGTCCGTCCTCCCGATTTGAAAGAACTGGAAGAGGAATCAGAGCGTCTGAATCAATCGAAAGAAGAAGCGGTTGCCAACCAGGATTTCGAACTGGCAGCAAATCTTCGTGATCAGGCTGATAAGTTAAAGAAACGAAAAGAAACTTTAACGCAGGAATGGCGTGAAAAGTCCAAAGAAGTAGACGGTGTAGTTGATGCGGAAGTGGTTGCTGAAGTGGTTGCCAAGATTACCGGCGTGCCACTGACGCGGCTTTCCAGTGAAGACACCGTACGTCTGCTCCATATGGAAGATGAACTGCATCAGCGGGTCATCAGTCAGGATGAAGCCATCAAACAGGTATCCAAAGCCGTTCGCCGCAGCCGCAGTGGGCTGAAAGATCCTAAGCGACCGATGGGCGCCTTTCTATTCTCCGGTCCAACCGGTGTGGGAAAGACATTATTGGCCAAAACACTGGCAGAATTCATGTTCGGTGATGAATCGGCTCTGATTCAGATCGACATGAGTGAATATATGGAGAAGCACAACGTCAGTCGTCTGATCGGTGCTCCTCCGGGATATGTAGGCTTTGAAGAAGGCGGCCAGTTGACCGAGAAAATCCGCCGTCGGCCTTATGCTGTTGTGCTGCTGGATGAAATTGAAAAAGCACATCCGGACGTGTTCAATATGTTGTTACAGATTATGGAAGAAGGGCACCTGACAGACAGTTTTGGTCGCAAGGTGGACTTCAAGAATGTCGTACTGATCATGACGACGAATGCCGGTGCTCAGGGAATGGCTCATGGAGATGCCTTTGGTTTCCGTAAAGCCGACGATGATACCAGCTACGAAGCCATGAAACGCAATCTGATGCACGATCTTCAGAAAGAATTTAAGCCCGAGTTTCTGGGCCGTCTTGATGAAGTTGTCGTCTTCCGCAAACTGACGCGCGAAGAATTGAAGCAGATTGTCGATATCGAACTCAGCAAAGTACGCAGCCGTCTGAAAGAACAGGGCGTGATTCTGGAACTGACCGATGAATCACGAGAGTTCATTATCGATAAAGGTTCCGAAGGTGGCGAGCTCGATTACGGTGCTCGTCCGCTACGTCGTTCTGTGGAACGCTATATCGAAGATCCTCTGGCAGAAGAACTGCTGCGTGGTGCCTTCGAAGGTAAGAATAAAGTACTGGTGAAAGTCACCATGGTCGGCGATGAAAAGCGACTGGACTTTGATGGTTCGTACGAAGCGGAAACAGAAGAACTGGCGACCGTCGGTTCGGTTGAAGGCGGGGGCGATTCTTCTGAGTAAGAAGGCTGGCCTTTAACTTTCAACGATGTCAAACTAAAAATCAGATTGAGCCCTCACCAGTTTTGTGAGGGCTCTTTTTTTTGGGTACTGTTTTCAAACCATTCCTGTGTTTGAAGGGAACCGGATATGATTCCTCGTCAGCTTGAACCGGAAGTCATGGACACGCGCGAGGAAGCGATTGACTATAATTCAATGGATCACAGCGAAGTCAACCGGATGTTCGCCGAGGATGTGCTGGAACTGGTAACGGCTCGTACGGGCGCTGGCAATCAGCGGTCAGTCTCACTACTTGATCTGGGTACAGGCACTGCGCTGATCCCGATCGAAGTCTGTCAACGGAATAACTGCGTCAGAGTTGTTGCGACAGATTTAGCGGTTGAGATGTTGAAAATTGCAGAGAGGAATCTGCTGCAGGCAGGGCTGGAGCACGTGATATCACTGGAACGGGCGGATGCCAAACAGCTTCCCTGTTCAGATCAGTCGTTTGAGGGGGTCATTTCCAACAGCCTGATTCACCATATACCGGAACCAGGAAGCGTTATTCGCGAAATCGTCCGTGTCGTCAAATCAGGTGGTTTCATTTTTTTGCGCGACCTGCTCAGACCCGAATCTCAAGTAGAGTTAGAACGATTGGTCAAACAATATGCGGGGCAGGCAAACCCGCGTCAACGGCAATTGTTCCACGATTCCTTACACGCCGCCCTGACATTAGACGAAGTGCGGGCATTGTTGGAACAATGTGGCTTGCCGCCAGATGCGGTGCAAAAGACGTCTGATCGGCACTGGACGGTATCACTGGTTCTGCCTGATCCATTGTAAGCGGCTTTTTTCAAAAACGCAGCAGATGAATATGCCACGTACTAAGAAAAACAGGGGGAGCTGGCGTCATGCCAATCATCCCCCTGCAGTTATTCAATTAATCTTTAATTGAAAGTTGGCCATTTTCTGTATCACGAACGTCTTCATCGCTCAGGATGATCGCTCGCCAGCATTTTTCGATGGCGACTGTGGCGTAGGGCGGTGCTCTCCAGATTCTTTCAGCGCGTTTTCTCTCTGAATTGCATCGTACACTTCTTGACGGTGCACTGGAATTTCTGTTGGAGCCTGAATCCCTAACCGTACTTTATCACCCCGGATATCGACAATAGTAATGACAATATTGTCACCGATGATGATGCTCTCGTCGCGTTGTCTCGACAATACAAGCATCGTAATAACTCCTTCCGTAGATCTTATGTTCTGGGCCAATGAGGTGATATCTGCAGAGGCGACAAACCTCTTATCGATTTGATTTAAAGCTTTGTCACCCGTTGTCTATTCGTAAGTAAGTAAAACAAATCAGTCCGGATTCAAGAGAACTTGATCTTAGGCAGCTCTGTTTCTTCAGGCTCCCCAGAGATCTGGTGCGATTTCTTGCTAGCACTCTCTTACCGGCAATGACCCACATCCCTGCATGTGTGATGAGTTCCTCGTGGGTATTTATCTACATCGACGTTGTGGTAAGTATTGATCATCCTTAAGATGGGTTATCTACTGGTATTTCGGGAAGATGTGTGGCGGTTTGCTGAATAGTTTAAATCTGCCGATTGTAGCGATCGGGGGCGGCCTGGATCTCAGGGGTCGGTGCGAATGTATACTTTTATTGTGATCACATTGGCTTCTTAAGCGACTTGATTGCCAATCAGCGGGTAGATGTATAATCTTGTAAGTGGATT
>NZ_CALFPF010000417.1 GCF_937919775.1 uncultured Gimesia sp. | reverse complement strand
GCTTCCATCAAGAATGGACAAACGCCTGCAAAGGAGACGCCCCGGCCACCTGTAACTTCGATTATTCCGGCCCGCTCTCCGAAACCGTCCTCTTGGGCAACACCGCCTACCGCGCGGGCGGCGGCTTCGACTGGGACGCGTCTTCGTTAACCGCAACAGGCAATAACAGTGCGAAACCGTATCTGTTTTCCAAATTCCGCAAGGGTTGGGAAGAGTTTACGAGTTAGAACGATTGCCGCTCAGTATGATGTTGGTTCGCAGGAGGTATTAAGTGAAACTCACAACATTCGTATTTTTCTGGTTGCTGCTGGCTGGATTTGTTGTTGCTGAGGAGCCGGAGGCTGATCGCCCGAAAATGTGGGCACATCCACTCAAAGTGGAGGGCGTGCCGAACCTGTATCAAGTGAGCGACACCCTGTACCGCAGCGCGCAGCCGACCGCGGAGGGGATGCGGAATCTGAAAAAAATGGGGATTGAAACTGTGATCAACCTGCGGTCGTTTCATTCAGATCGGGATGAAATTGGCAGTACGGGCCTGGGTTATGAACACATCTATATGAAAGCCTGGCATCCGGAACGAAAAGAAATTGTCCGCTTCCTGCAACTGGTGACGAACTCGAAACGGACGCCGGTGCTGGTACACTGCGAACATGGAGCCGACCGGACGGGAACGATGTGTGCGTTCTATCGCGTGGCCGTGGAAGGCTGGACTAAAGAAGATGCATTGCGTGAGATGACCGAAGGCGGTTATGGATTCCACAAAGTCTGGCAAAATCTCCCGAAGTGGATTGCGGACATCGATCTGAATTCGATCAAACAGGAAGCGGGCATCGAACGTCCCGTCAGTGCGGAGAAACCCTGATGTCAGAATCGCCTCCGCCAAGGTTGGGAAGAGTTTACGAGTTAGTCATTTGTAGTTTGATCTATCCATTTCTGAGCGGAATGGCGCTAGCCGGTAACGAAATCCAGCGTATTCACACCACCGGCGGCTAGGGTCGTGCCGCTCACGTTGATGATACCAATGGTGCATTGAAAGGAATTTTGTGGAACAAGTGCAGAGATGATTCTATAATAGACTCTTGATAGGTTATTCAATTCATGAGATCATCATGCATCCATCGCAGCCTCAATATTCCACGACGCAACCGGTCGCAAATCGTTTTCCTTCGATGTCGCTTGCCTTGTGGTTTGGTGTGCTCGCTGGCATTCCTCTCCTGCTGGAAGCGGTTGTTTTGCTGGCGACGGGAACGATGGAACGTTTTCTCTGGCTGTGTTCTCAATCCGTGCCGGGTTTGATTGTCGCTTGGCCTGTTTCTGTTCTATTACTGATCTGGCTCTGTATAGGCTGGAGTCGCTGCCTGGAACGCGACGAACTGGGAAGTCTGCGGCTGCTCTGGCTGACGCCACTGATTGTTCTACCAATCACAATGCTGTTCTGGGGAGCTCTGTTTTATAATCCTGATTTCTATAGTGGTAACTTTGAATGGTGGCAACTGATGGCAGTACATATCATGTTTTTGTTAGGCATACTGCTCGCTGTTCTTGCAATATTTCTAAACCGTGGTCGCCAGTCGATTGTGGCACCATTCAGCCTGTTAGCGATATTAATCATTTTTATTTGTGCCTTCACCGCAAGCTCGTCAGTTTCTGGTGAATGGCTCTGATGCAGTGAATTAAAATCAACACTCACTTTCTTTTCTGACTTGTGAATCGGATGCGGAATGCTCAGATCTCTATCGCACTTCCAGAGTTTATTTCCTGCAGTCTGTTTTTGATAGAGCCTCGAAGTTGGATTTGTTTGTTCTTCTGTTAAGGACGCGGTGACATGCTTCGTCTGTTACTCACATCCGTGATGTGTTTGCTTGCGGCAGGATGCAATCCCCCACCGCCGGAGATCAGCAACGACCGACTTGCCGAAGGCGTCTATGCCACGCCTGATGAAATCTCTGGATTCTCCGGCACCACGCTGGAACTGAAAGACGGCAAGTTCCGCTACTGGTTCTACACGGATGTGGTCGACCCTGATGAACCAGGACCAGAGTTTCCGATCACAGGGGAATATGAATTCCAGGATGGCCAATTACAACTGAAGAGTAACGATGTAAATCAACAACGCTGGCACTTCGATGTTCTAAAAGGCACTCCGGTACTATGGCGCGATGATGCGTATCATATCTGGAAAGAGAGACAGGATATTTTTCCGTACGGGATCCTGATCTGGACGGCGCAGGTGATGCACTTAGACGGCCCCAATGGTTTGCAACGCGTCTCGGTCATACAATACTACAGCGAAGAAAAGCAAAAAAAGATCAGGGAATCGATCCGAAATTCGACGGGCTCGTTAATTCAGGAACCACAGTAAATTCCTTCGCTCGATTGATCTTCCTGGCAGAAGCTGTTAAGAAAAAGAGAGCGACCTGCCTGACTTGTGATCCCTGCACCTCATTCTGAAAGTCTCTGCACATGAAACGCTCGCCTGTTTTTTCTTTCTGTTTCCTTTTGCTCGCCGTGCAATCGTTGATGGCGGCCGAACCATCGCAAATCACGCGCGAGACCATTCAGGTGCCGATGCGGGATGGCGTGCTGCTGGCGACCGACGTCTATCGCAGCCCGGAAGTGAAACGGGCGCCGGTGTTGCTGATGCGAACGCCTTACAACAAAGACCGCGTCAAAAAAGTCGCCGAGCGATTTGCGGCGGCCGGTTTTATCACCGTTGTGCAGGACTGTCGCGGAAAATTTGCATCGGAGGGGATCTTCTTTCCCTACGACAATGAAGGGCAGGACGGATATGACGCCGTCGAATGGCTGGGCAAACAACCCTGGTGCAACGGACGGATCGGCATGTGGGGTTCTTCTTATGTGGGCGCGACGCAATGGCAGGCAGCCGCCGAACAACCACCGGGGCTCGTCACGATTGCACCGACGGCAACATGGAGCAGCTTTTATCGCAACCTGTATCTGGGCGGCGCAGTGCGGCTCTCCTTGATTGCGGGCTGGGCAGCCGGCAACTCCGCAAAACCCGAAGGGACTACCGCGTCGGAAGACTGGCAACGCACGTTCCTGCATCTGCCCCTGAGCGAAGTTGACGATCAGATCGGCTGGTCGATTCCCTGGCTGGAAGGCATGCTCACGCATCCGCGTCACGACGGTTACTGGAACCGCGTGGAACTGACCGACAAGATCGTCGACCTGAAACTGCCGATGCAGCACATTGTCGGTTATTACGATTTCTTTTCGCGCGAATCGGTAAACAATTTCATGCGAATGCAGCAGCAGGCACGCGACCCGAAAACACGTCAACGCCAGCAACTCATCCTCGGCCCGTGGGATCACGGTTCCATCGGCCGCGCGAAAGTGGGCGAAGTCGATTTCGGCGAGCATGCGGTGATCGACGCTGCCGGGGAAAATCTGAAATGGTTCGAACAGTTTCTGAAAGCCGACGATGCCGCTGCACAAGTCGTCGACATTCCCGTAAAATACTTTTCGATGGGCGATAATATCTGGCAGGAAGCGACCACCTGGCCGCCGCACGGTTTTACTGCAACCCCCTTTTATCTGCATTCGAATGGCAAAGCGAATACAGGCGCCAGCGATGGCAGTCTTGATCTCTGTCCGGCGACCACCGCGGAAGCGGCTGACAGTTTTAAAGCCGACCCCGATGATCCCGCGCCCGCTTGTCCAGTCACCGCAGCGCGGCCTCTGAAGGCGGCGACATGGGCGCCCGTGGATCAGCGGCCCATTGAGACGCGGGATGACGTGCTGGTATTCACGTCCGAGCCGTACACGGAACCGCTGACATTTGCCGGCAATGCCCAGGCGAAACTGTTCGTCTCAGCAGACACACCCGACGCCGACTGGGTCGTCAAACTGATTGACGTCCATCCCGACGGCTTTTCGCAAAACCTGACCGTAGGAATTCTGCGCGGCAGTTTCCGGAATTCAGAACTAGAGCCGACACCACTCGAGCCGGGGAAGATTTACGAAATCACCGTCGACCTCGGCCCCATCGCCGCCCAGATCGGCAAGGGACACCGCCTGCGGGTTGATATTTGCGGCGCGTATTTCCCGCTATTCGACCGGAATCCCAATACGGCAGAAGGCCCGTTCGGAAAAGATTCGAAAGTCTCAACAGAGCGCGTCTATCACGATGCAAGTCGACCGTCGCGGATTATTCTGCCTTGTCAAAACTAAAGGTGGTTGGAGCTGGTAGATTAACCGGCACCAGACATGGTGTTCATACAAACGCTCCGCAGCAAGAAATGTACACAATATATTGTGAACTAGTAGAGAGTTATCTGCGAT
>NZ_CALFPF010000416.1 GCF_937919775.1 uncultured Gimesia sp. | reverse complement strand
TTCATAGGAGCCTGATATTTCTGTGGTGACAGGGCCACCGGCATATTCATATTCACGGTAGACCCAGTAAGGACCTTCTTTTTGCGTTCCTTTCAGCGAGGCATCTTTTGCCTTCTGAATGTCTGGCAACAGTAATGCGACGAGCACTGCAATGGTCGCAATCGCCACCATTAATTCGATGAGTGTAAAGCCTTTTTTCATCCCTCGCTTCATTGATGGTAAAGTAGTCACCATCTCTCCTTTAAAAACAGATTGACAACTTGCTCGTCAAACAGAATCGAGCACACACTATTAACGCCCCGATTTATAGTGGGGCTTGTTTAAGAGAATGTTTCTGTTTGATGATTATTGCGATTTATGACGAAGCGAATCATGTGCCAATCCGGAGATTTGATTCTTATCCGGCTTTCCTGAAAAGTCATATCATACTGACAGTAAATAAGATAAGTTCGTGAAGTACCCCAGCGGTTAACGGGGAATTATTTTTCGATTCATCAAACAAACGCAGTCAGGATTTTGAATTGCCCGATTCTTGTGCAATGCACTTTCTGGAGATTTTCTCAGACTGATACTTGTGTCAGTGTAAAGTTGATCCCGGTTCTAAAGTTTTGAATTATCAAAAACAAAACCCGCAATTTCCGGTTTATTTCAGGGCTGGGAGCTGAAACAGGAACTGAGATCAGGCTTGGAGAGTGGTTTGCTACTGTCTTGATTCAAGTTATTGTATGATAAACGTTTTCAACTCGGCAAAAGCAGATAACGGGATAGTTTGGCGGAATCAGAATTATGAGGGGAGTGGTTTGAAACGAATTCTGGGATTAATTGTGTTGGCGGCGGTTTTGATCGCGGCGTTGATTTTCAGCCAGAATCGGCATGTCCCTTTGAAAGTCTCCGGTTTTTTAGAAGCCGATGACATCCGTCCCGGTTCCCGCGTAGGGGGACGCGTCAAACGGGTCTTGATTGAAGAAGGTCAATCGGTGTCTGAAGGAGACTTGCTCATCGAGCTGGAGCCTTACGATTTGCTGGAACGACGTGCAGAAGCGGTCGCAGGACTGGCAGAGTCCAAGGCGAATTACGAAAAACTGGTTGCCGGTTTTCGGGTAGAAGAAATTGCCCAGGCTCAGGCGCGGGTAGACCAGTTGAAAGCAAGATTAACGCTGTTGGTGAATGGACCCAGACCAGAGGAAATCGAAGCTGCGGTTGCAGAGTTACATTTAGCGGATGCAGAATATCGACTTGCCAAAGCGAAACAATTGAGGGTGGAGACCTTATTTGCCAAAAAGACCGTTTCGGCAGATGAGATGGATACGGCAAATACCGAGTTGCAGGCAACCGCTTCCAAAAAAGAAGTCAAACAACAGACCCTTGATTTATTGAAGGAAGGGACTCGCAAAGAGGAGATCGACGAAGCCAGAGCCCAGTTAAAGCAGGCAGAAGAGGCGTGGCAATTATTAAAAAACGGGAGTCGTCGCGAAGATATCGAACAGGCAAAAGCGGCTGTCAATCAGGCCGAGGCGGTTTTACAGATCATGGAAGAACAGATCAAGGAACTGAAAATCTTTGCGCCCCTGGATGGAACAATTGAAGCAGTGACCTTACAGCCGGGGGATCTGGTGGGCAGCAATGTTCCCGTAGTTTCTATTCTGGACTGGAACCATTTGTGGGTCCGCTGTTATGTGCCGGAGAATCATCTGGATATTAAAGTCGATCAGGAAGTCGATGTCACGATTGACAGTTATCCTGATAAAGTCTTTGCAGGTCGCGTTACCTTTGTTTCCCGGCAGGCTGAATTTGTGCCTCGGAATGTGCAGACCCCTGAGGAACGTTCGAAACAGGTCTTTCGAATCAAAGTCCGAATCAAAGATCAGGACAAGTTGCTCAGGCCGGGGATGTCCGCCGATGTCTGGCTGGACCGAAAGGAAACCAGACCATGAGCCCAGTGATTCAGGTGAATCAGTTAACTCGCGATTTTGGAACTCTCCGGGCCGTTGATCAGGTTAGTTTTGAAGTACAGCGCGGTTCGATCTTTGGTTTACTGGGGCCGAATGGGAGTGGAAAATCCACTATCATTCGCATGTTGTGCGGAGTTCTGGAACCGACAGAGGGATCGGCTCACGTGCTGGGTTTCGATGTGGCCCGCGACGCAGAACAGATCAAACGGCACATCGGTTACATGTCGCAGAGTTTCAGTCTGTATTCTGATTTAAGCGTGCGGGAGAATATTGAGTTCTATGGTCGCATCTACGGGCTCAGCCCTGAGAAACTCGAACAGCGATTTCATGAAATCATCGAACTGACCTCACTGCAAGGTCGACTGGATCAACTGGCTGGTAATTTGTCGGGAGGCTGGAAGCAGCGTCTGGCTTTGGGATGTGCGCTGATTCATGAACCGCAGGTGCTCTTTCTGGATGAACCGACCGCCGGCATCGATCCGGTGGCCCGACGCGATTTATGGGACCTGTTGTTTGATCTGGCCGGGCAGGGGGTCACGCTGTTTGTAACCACCCACTATATGGACGAAGCAGAACGCTGCAGTGATGTGGGTTACATCTACGATTCGCGTTTGATTGTCTGTGGGAAACCGGAGGAATTGAAACATCTGCCGACCGTCACGCCCGCCGGCACGGCACGGTGGGAAATTCAGCTGGTCAACCCGGCGTCAAAACTGGCCACCTTTCGCGAAATGGAGGGAGTTCAGGATGCGACGCTCTTCGGTCAGACCATTCACGTTCTCGCTGATCAGCAATTATCAGAAACGGACTTTGTACAGCGCATCGAGCAGGAACAGGAGTCGGTTCAGGTCCGGCCGATTACACCATCGCTGGAAGATGTGTTTGTGACCTTGAGCCGTGCCGAGGGACAGAATCAGCGGAATTCGCAGCAGACAACAGTGAGTCCTGAAACTCACCGACAGCCTCAGGCAGCGCCTGAAAGCATTCCGCAAAAACCGGAATTCGTTTCCAATGAACAGCCTCTGCAAGCCGGATTTTCCAAAGTAAAACCGGGAATATTTGCTGGATTCTGGGCCATTTTGGTGAAAGAATTCTCGCATGTCCGCCGTGAGCCTGCGACGCTGCTGTTCGTTTTCGCCGTCCCGGTGCTGCAGACGATCATTTTTGGTTATGCCATCGATACCCAGATCGAGAATATTCCGACGGTCATTTATGACCTGGATGGTCGCTCCAGTGCGCGTGAACTGAGGGATTCCTTTGCAAATACACGCACGTTTCAGATCATCGAACGTGTGTTTGATGAAGATGCATTTCACTATGCGCTCCAGTCAGGGAAAGCCAAAGTTGGAGTGATTATACCCCCTGATTATACAG
>NZ_CALFPF010000415.1 GCF_937919775.1 uncultured Gimesia sp. | reverse complement strand
GAGTTGTTCGGAGAGTTTGAAGGCGTTTTTATTTTCTCGATGACCTCTTAGGGGTGGATCGAATGAGTTCTTTCTGTCGATGGTCATAGGTGCTTTGCATGTGTGTGGACATGGCCTGATTCTTGTGAATCAGGCCGCTCGAGGGAAGAGATCATCGGCATATCATAGCGAGTGGGTGTCGAGTACTCGCGCGAAAATGTCTGAAATGTTGTGACAAAGTGCAGTGGTAATTCCGCCGCCACGGGGCACACGTAACGTGAAGCTGAAGTGGATTAAATAGTGAAAAACGGGGTTCCTCACGGAGAAAGTCTGCGCAGAAACCGGGTTGGCCGCTGAAAAATAATTCGCTCGGCAGCGATTCCCGAATTTCAACAACAGAAGCACAACAAAAGTGGAGAAAAATCACTTCGTTTTAGACACGGGAGACCGCGGTGGTTACAATCAGGGACAAGCCGTGCCTGAATCGGTTCCAGGCTGATGCATATGGGAAATCTCGGCCAAAGCTTGTGACTGGTGTCTTTATATGGGGGCAGTTTAAAATGTTCAGAGAGTGGTAACGGAGTACATCCGATGGGCCACGCAAACCGGCAATCTACTGACAGGAAACTCGTTATGAAATACAACATTGCCAGGTATATCAGGGTCGCGCTGTTATTCGGTCTCATCACAGTTTCAGAGACATGCTTCCTTGCTGCGGAACCGACAACGATTGTTGCCTTCGGTGACTCCACGACTGCGGTCCGTGGTGAATTGAACGTCTATTGCTACTTACTGAAGTCGGGACTTGCGCAGCGTGGCATGCCAGCGCAAGTAATCAATTCCGGTGTCGGCGGGGATCACACTCAGAGTGCTCGTGAACGCTTTGAGAACGATGTGCTGGCGCATCATCCGGATCTTGTGATCATCCAGTTCGGAATTAATGATTCCACCATTGATGTCTGGAAGACTCCGCCTGAGAATCAACCGCGTGTTGCTCTGAAGAATTACAAAGAGAACCTCAGGTACTTCGTAACCGAACTCCGTAAACGCGATGCGCAGGTTGTGCTGATGACTCCCAACCCGCTGCGTTGGACTCCCCAATTACGAACAATGTACGGCAAGCCTCCTTATCTGCCGGAGCAGGAGGACGGCTTCAACGTCCGGCTGAAAGAATATGCGGAAGCTGTTCGGAAAATCGCCAAAGCCGAAAACGTGCCGCTGGTGGATGTGGCCCTGGCTTTTGAGTCTTACGGAGCAATGGACGGCAAGTCCGTCAGCGACTTATTACTCGACGGGATTCACCCCAACAATCAAGGTCATCGATTAACTGCCGCCGGGTTGATCGAACAGATCGTTCGTCAACAGCGTGCCGCAACACCTGCTCAAAAACAGATTCCGCTGACACACTCTGAGCAGTGGCAGAACTTCAAACAAGCAGAACGAATCACAGACCTGACGCGCTGCGTCCCGGCAGACGCCATTTCGGAGGGTCGACACCATGATAAATGGAAAGTATTTGAATATGAAACGGCTGAGTTCTCAGGAAAATGCGTCTCCGTCGGACGTGAGTCATCCGCCCCGGACCTGACATTGAAGCTCGGCAAACAGGGCTGGCACGCCGTCTATATCGGGCTGAGTTCGATTACCGATCTCGTACGACCCGCGAAGAATAATGTGGAAGTGAAATTCACGAACGACTCTGCTTACACCCGACTGAGCAATCGACTCAATCTGGGTCCGCAACGTCGTGATGTGCTGGAAGAAGTATTCCTGGGCGCCGCGAACCTGACCGACAACGACTTACAGTTCTCTACCGTGTACCAGATGCCTGCGCGGATTCATCATGTCAAAACCATTCCACTGACCGACGAGGAAGTCGCCTGGTTACTTGCTGATCGTGCTCAAAAGATGACGAAAACAGCAGTGGCAACCTTCGACGGTTATACCTGGATTCATCCGTTCCGCCCTCAGAATCGTGCCGATCTTGCAGCGACATTCTCCTCGTATCGCGACAGTGACTTCAAGACCTGGTGGTTCCAGGTCGGAGGCGCTGACCTCGTCCATCACCCAAGCCAGGTGGGAAACCTGATGGGAGGGCATCTTGATACATTCCCGAGGGAAGTCGATCGCGAGTATGTCGAATCGGTTCGTCATCTGCATCAGCAGGGGATAGACCCTTTGAAAGTAGCCGTTGAGGAAGCACATCGTCAAGATGCGGAAATCCTGGTCTGCCTGCGTGCCGCCGGCTGGAAAGCGGCACCGCCGTGGGAGGAATTCTTCATGAGCAGTTTCTACGAAGCGCATCCCGAATGGCGTTGCATCGATTATGACGGAACGCCGACGATGCATCTCAGCTACGCCGCTGAGGAGGTCCAGGATCATCTGATCGAAGTCTACCGCGAGGCACTGCAGAGAGGCGCAGACGGCGCCGGATTTCTCTTTCATCGAGGCATGCCCATGATTCTGTGGGAAGAACCGTTCTGTCAGCGATTCATCAAAGAATTCGGGGAGAATCCTCGCAATCTGGCCGAAGACGACCTACGCGTGTTCCAGCTGCGGGCGACGATTGTCACGGAGTTCGTTCGTAAAATACGGGCGATGCTAGATGAGACTTCAGCTCAGCGCGGAACCGCACATCACCGTCTCAAGCTTGCCGTTTCCACATTTTCCTCCCGTGCCGATAATCAGAAGTTCGGGCTGGATGTGGAACGTTGGATTAAAGAGAAACTGATCGATCAGATCGGCATTGCCTGGTTCGCTTACTATACCAGCGGCCTGAAATCGAAGTCAGGAGACACGGCTTACTACGCGCGCATCACCGAGGGGACGGATGTAAAAATCTTTCCCTTCTATGTTGGCTGGAAAATGGAAAGTGCGGACCGCCTGCTGCAGTCTGTCGCCCGGGACTATGAGCAGGGGGCCGACGGGATCGCCGTCTGGGATCCGAATCAGTTTGTTACCTGGCAAAAAGGTCACAATCCTTATTGGCCCCTTGTTTCAAAGCTCGGTCATCGCCAGCGAGTCCGCGATGGCTCATTACTTTTCAAACCGACTGCCATCCCACTCACAAGACTCGGCGAAAACCACTACAGCCGCTGGTACCCGAATACCGGATTTTAGAGACTTGAACTGCCCCCACGAATGACACCAGTCACTCGAATTAGTGTTCTGTTATTTCCATGACTGTTCTGCTCGCCTGTTGGAGCGGAAGCAGGCGAGCAGAACAGCTTCGCTTCCGGCACCCTGCAGTTAATGAAGGTTCGGGATTCTTCACGGCTCCATCCGACTATCGTTCCACCGATCTCACCAGCGTGATAATTGTCTGGCGGATGTGCTGCGGCAGTTCC
>NZ_CALFPF010000414.1 GCF_937919775.1 uncultured Gimesia sp. | reverse complement strand
CCGCCGGTAAAATGAAGACTATATTAATAAGAAACTCCAAGTCGTTTTCACCCGACAATTTGCTACCACAAACGCACTCGAAAAGGTTATCATCGGATGCGTGCAGAGCTAATTAGTTCTAGCTCTCTCTACTGACTGATTCTCGAGAGACTGAGGCTTGCTGGACTATGAAAGAGAATTCGCGTTTTGTTGTCCTGTTTCTGTTCCTCTTCTTCACGGGTTGTGGAAACATGGCGCCGCTGCCAGGGAATTCTGTGAACGAAGCGTTCGATTTTGATCTGACCGATCCTGATGACATCGCGCGCTGGGAGGCGAGTTCTTACAACTTTTATCATTCCAAAATCAAAGTTGTCCCACTGAATTACTTCCACGGCCTCCTGGGCAGTGAAGAAGCGAAGCCCCCCCAGAAAGTAGGAATTGAAATCTGTGAGGCGCAGACAAACGGCATCGCCCCGGAACAACAACAGGCACTGGACGACTTTATTGAGCACGAAAAAGAGATACATGCCGCGGTTCGAAAAGCCGTCTATCAATATTACCAGGAGGCATACCCCGCTTTTAAACAAGGATCCGAGTTAGGGAAAGCGCTTTACGGAGGTACTGAGAAGATTGATGACATCATCCCTCCGATCAAAGACGGCACCGAACTGGACTCGATCGTGGAGTTTACTCAGATTCTCATTCACCCTGTCATCGACGGGAAAGCTCCGATTGGTATCGAACTATTCGGAAACTGGGACGAAAATTACGGCATCGGCATTCAATTACTGAATGGTGAAGTTACAGACATCAGCAACGCTTATGGAGCACTTCCCGCCCCCAAGCAGAAATAATCTTGAAACCGATCCCAGCGAATTAAATAATCTGGCCGACGAGCATCCCGAACTGACCCAACGCCTCATTACAGCCCTGCTTGAGTGGAATCAAAGTCTGCCGCCAGACGCCGGTGATCCTGGTTTCAAAACGAAGACTCCCGCTGAAGGCACAACAAAGTAATCATTGAAACCGATTTATTTTCAACCAGTCACTCACCCAGCACTTTCAAAACGTGTTTCACATCGGCGCGGCCTCCGTGCGTCATGCTGATCTTTGCAAATTTGATTTTGCCATCTTTGCTGATCACGAACGTGGATGGATATGCGGTCTCACGTCTGGCGTCCCACCGCAGATTATAGGCGTTCGTGAATTTGTAATCCGGATCGATTAAGAAATGAAAGTTGTCCGGCAGGCTCTGATCGCGAATGAATTCGTCCGCGCGTTTTGCCAAATCTTGAGCCGCACCGGGATACACTAACAGGACAGACGCGTTCGCTTCCTTCAGCTTGGCGGCACTCGCAATAAACTGTCCCACCTGACGCGTACAAAGGGGACATTGATAACCCGGATAACCACGCAGCACCAGCAGCACCACGGGTCCCTGCTTGAGCTGTTCAGAAAGTTTGACCTGTTTGCCTGCGGGGGTCGTCAGCTCAAAATCTTTGGCTTCATCTCCCACGGCTGGTTTCGCAGCATCCTTCGCTGCCGCTCGGATTTCCGTGTTAAGAGCACTCGTGACGAATAACGAAAGTGCCAATGTGAACAGGAAAAAACGCCGGACTGATTTAATCGTGGTCATGAAAGTGGCTCCTGACAGGGAATCAACATAGAGGAAGCTCGGAATGCGTTTACCTCAAGCGGTATTCGCATTAATATCATAGCAATCCGCGTCGTCCTGCCAGCATCAATTCTGAAAATTCAAACAGACGTGCTGTTTTAGTTCCATTTCTGCTTTGAGTGCCGCTGGGTATTCCTGGAACGCGTCCCATTTAACCATAGCGTCTGTCGTATTCTACTCGGCCCGAATGGCCCTGGAGACACTACAGTAAACCTGGATACGACCTAGGCCAACTCAGTCTCCGCTGCGCGGCCGGGATAATTCGTATGCAGCGCTGCCATCACCCGTTCCACTTGCTGATCAAATACCGCTGGGTCTGTTTGCCAGTTTCTGAAATCAGCCGTTAATCGATCACAGAGGGTCGTTTTTTCCTGGTGCTCCCAGGTATCAAACAGATGCTGGTCCAAGCTGAGCGGGAGTAAGGAATGAATCAGGACCGTGTCTTTTTTGTATTGACGGACTTCGTTTTCCAGAGCCTCTGTGATTTCCTGATTGACCCAGTCGCTGGTCAAAGAATGTTTGGAAGCACACAGTAGTACTTTGTCCCAGATCTTCAGTCCCCGATCAGTGGGGGCTCCTGGTCCAGTCGACTTTTGCTTTTCATCCAACCAGCAGCGAATTCCTCGGGCCTGTAACGTATCATACAAGCGACGCGCGAAGGCTTCGTCTTCAGAACTGTAACTGATGAAGCAGGAGAAGAAATCGACGGCGGTGCTGGCGAAATAACCATTCACGTGCGAAATGACGTCATCGGGTAGACCGCAACCCAGCAGAAACTCTTTTGGGATTTTCCCTTTAGACCACATGAGAGTATTGACGCCAATCGTACTGGGGCCCCAATGCTGAATTGTTTCCAGATCCACGGCTCTGGATAAATCAACTTCGACCCACAGAGTATTGCGCGAATGGGCGCCGTGAAAAATGGCCTGTCTTAAATTTGCCCGATGCAAATTGGCCCAGCTCAGGTCGGCACCGCTCAAATCGGCAAAGCACAGGTCAGCTTTTTCCAGATTCGCGCCGACCAGATTCGCGCCCACCAGATCGGCGCCACTTAAATCGGCTCCGACGAGATTGGCACCCCTCAAATCGGCTCCGACCAGATTCGTTTCCATCAGGTCCGCGCCGCTTAAATCAGCTCCACTCAAATCCAGTTGGACATCCGAATTCTCAGTCCGCCAGCGATCAATGGCCACTGCGCCGGTTTTAAACACATCCACGTACTCAGAATTCGCCACAACATCTCCCTGAACTAAATATTAATCTGCGCCGACTCCTATTCTGACGACGTAATCCATTCTATGCAATTGACTACACCACCCAATTTATCGCCAAATGCGGTTCCGTTTTATTGAAGTTTCTTTCAAAATCAGCTTTAGCCCCGTTGATCAGGCCTGAATGTCTGGCGGTTTGCTTTGTGAGAGCAGATGCGCCCCTTTCATTAATCGCCTTGAACCCATTCATTCTGTTTGATAACGTTAACGCGACTTTTGGGAAATCAACAGAGGGAATTACATCGTATTTGTGGTGCGATGCGAAACCATTTTTAGAAAAACTCCAACTGTTGAATGAAGTCCGACTTTGAATCGCTCATTTACATTAGGGAGAATAAGAATGGATCGATCTTCAATGAACCGTCGCGACTTCAACAAGTTGACTCTGGCGGCTGCGAGCGGAGCAATCACTGCCGACCAGCGGGTTGCCTCAGGCGCGCAAAAAGAAAACCGTGAGCAGCCTTATAATATTGTAATGGTCATGGCCGACCAGGAATCATTCCACCTGAACCAGCCGCTGGGTTTTACACTTCCGTCACGGGAAGAACTGCGCCAGCGGGGTACCTCTTTCGAAAATCATTATATTGCAGCGGCGATGTGTACTCCTTCACGAGGCGTCATTTTCAGCGGCCGCCCCCCTCAGATCAATGGGGTCTTCGACCAGATGGAACTCGGATATGTTCCCAGTTTGGACGCAAGCAAGCCGAGTATGGGAACCGTACTGAAGCAGCTCGGTTATACAACGGCTTATTTCGGGAAATTTGAACTCCTCCGCGACATTATTTATCCCCAGGACAGCGTGAACTACACGAAAGCGCTCGTCGAGTATGGTTTCGATACGTTTGCTCCCGATGGTGACAAAATCGGTGCCCCCGGCCAGGGTTACGACACAGACGGCTACACGGTCGAGGCCGGAAATCGCTGGTTGCGAACGAACGCCCAGCAATTAAACCGTGAAGGTAAGCCGTGGTTTTTACTCACCAGCATGGTCAGCCCGCATGACATCATGTATGCCGACGGAAATCTGCCCGGTGAGCAAGTACAGGTTTCCCATGCGGATGCGACGCTGACGCCTCCACCCCAAAACTCGATCTATCAGAAAATATGGAAATTTCCGCTGTCTGCCAGCCGACTTCAGCCGGTTGACGCACCGGGCCGACCGGACGCCCAAAGACAATTCCTCGAAGGTTGGTCTTATTGGCTGGGCACGATTCCCGCAGATCGTACGGATATGTGGAAGATTTTTTACAATTACTACCTCAATCTGATTCGCGACAATGACCGGATGCTGCAAACACTTTTAGCAACACTCAGTGAGCTTGATCTCTGGAAAAAAACCATCGTCATCTTTACAGCTGACCACGGCGAGTTGGCGGGAAGTCATGGAGGATTGCGCGGCAAAGGACCTTTTCCGTATGAGCTGCAGACACACGTTCCGTTTCTCGTCGTGCATCCGGAGCATCCGGGGGGGCGACTTTGCAACGCGGTCACGAGTCACATAGACGTGCTGCCGACACTCGCCGGACTGACCGGTCGTCCCGAGCAGGAACGCCGCACTGCCACGAAGAATATGCCCGGCAAAGACTTCTCGGTTCTGCTTCAGAATCCGGAAGCCGCGCCGGCGGATGCAGCCCGGAAAGGAGCGTTATTTAACTACGTCGGCCTGCAGACGATCGACGCCAATTACTTGAAAAAAATCTCCCCGCTGCAGGCAGCAGGCAAATTTGTTCCGTCCCTGGAAATACTCCACCCGAATCTGAAAAAGCGGGGGTTTCTGAACTTCGTGTTTGATGGGCGCTACAAATTTACCCGCTATTATGCTCCCAGCGAATTCAACACTCCAGAGACCTTCCAGCAAATCCTGCAATACAATGATCTTGAACTGTTTGATCTGGAAAAAGACCCTTTTGAAATGAAGAATCTGGCAGTGGAGCCGGTGAAGCATCAAGCCCTCATCATGCGACTCAATGCCTTGATGAATGAGCTGATTGCGGAAGAGGTCGGTACGAATGCTGGCCAGTTTCTA
>NZ_CALFPF010000413.1 GCF_937919775.1 uncultured Gimesia sp. | reverse complement strand
TCACAGCCGAAGTCGCTTGTCAGGAATGGAATACGGATGAATTATTTGAATTAGTCACCCGTGCGTATTCTTACCGGAATCTAAAACGGGCCGACTTTGAAAGCACGATTCAATTTCTGAGTGAAGGCATCAGCAGCACCGCCGGTCGCAGCCGGGTTTATCTGCATCACGATCAGGTGCAAAACCGCGTCCGCAGCAGAAAAAATGCCCGGCTGGTCTCCACCATGAATGGAGGCGCCATTCCGGAAATGGCCTCGTATCGCGTGGTCACCGAAGATGACCAGACAGTGGTCGGCTCGGTGGATGAAGACTTCGCCGTCGAAAGTATGGCCGGAGATATTTTTCTACTTGGAAATACATCCTGGCAGATCCGTTACGTGCGGGGAGGCGATGTGACCGTGGTGGATGCCCACGGCGCGCCCCCGTCAATTCCCTTCTGGTTTGGTGAAGCACCGGGACGCTCTTTGGAGCTATCCACGGAAATTTCGCATCTCCGTGAGGAACTGGAACAGCGAATTGAAAACCCCGAGACAGCCATCGAGTGGCTGGTCCGCGAAACCAATGCCGACGAATGGGGCAGCAAACAGATCGTCGAATATTTCCAGGCAGAAAAAGCGGCATTGGGAATGATCCCGACTCAGAAACGAATCGTCTTCGAACGCTTCTTCGATGAATCGGGGGGTATGCAACTGGTGATTCACGCGCCCTTTGGTGGTGATATCAATCGTGCCTGGGGTTATACGATGCGAAAGCGTTTCTGTCGTTCCTATAATTTTGAACTGCAGGCGACCGCCGACGATAACGGCATCATTCTTTCTCTGGGACCACAACACAGCTTTCCACTGGAGAGCCTGTTTACGATGCTGAATACCAGAAACGTGCAGCAACTCTCCGAACAGGCGATCCTGGATCATCCCATGTTTCATGTACGCTGGCGGTGGAACGTGACACGGGCTCTGCTGGTGTCACGCATGCAGAACGGTAAAAAAGTGCCGCCTCCGCTGCAGCGATTTCGTGCAGAGGATCTGCTCACAGCCGTCTTCCCTCGTTTGACAGGCTGTCCCGAAAATGAAATCGGCGAAATCGTGCGTCCCGATCATATTCTGGTCGACCAGACGCTGCATGACTGCCTGAATGAGCAACTCGATATCGAAGGCTTCAAACATGTCCTGCTGCAAATCGAACAGGGGTCGGTCAAACTGATTCCCCGCGATACCAGAGAGCCTTCCCCTTTCTGTTACGAACTGTTGAACTCCAGTCCGTATACATTTCTGGATGGGGGTGAAGCGCAGGAACGCCGCGCCCGTGCGGTGGCCACACGACACACGCTTTCCGTGGAAAGCGTTGAAGATCTGGGACGTCTCTCGCCCGAAGCCATCGCGCAGGTCTGTCAGGAAGCGCAGCCACTCGTGCGGAATGCTGATGAATTCCACGATGTACTGCTGGGCCGCATCCATCTTCCCCTCAATGAGCAGCCAGACTGGGCCGACTGGTATCAGGAACTCGAATCAACGGGGCGAGCAACCACTTTACAGAGATTAGAAAACGACGCGAAACACCGCTGTCTTCAAAGCTGGGTCGCCACCGAACGACTGCCGGCAGCGCTGGCCGCCTTCCCGGAAAGCCAGCATCACCCGCCCGTCAACGTCCCTGCAGGCGTTCGTCAGGAATGGGAGTCGACAGAAGCCCGCACAGCCATCATTCGCGGACTGCTGGATACCTGCGGTCCCTTGACCGTTGCGGAAATTGCAGATCAGGCGGGAATGACAGACTCGCAAACCGAAGCGGCGTTGATGGCCCTCGAAGGCGAAGGCATCGCCATGCAGGGGTATTTCCGCGTCAAAGACCCGAACTGGGATCAGAGTCCGGACAGTGACTCAACCAATGAGCAAGAACCAATGACAGCTGCAGCGCCTCCGAAAGAATGGTGCCACCGCCGCTTGCTGGCGCGCATTCATCGCTTGACATTACAAGGCCTCCGCGCTCAGGTTCAGCCGGTTGATACCAGTCTGTTTATCCAGTTTTTAACACAGCTTCACGGTATGGCAGGTGAAGAAAAACGTTCCGGAACAAACGGCCTGTTTGAAGTGCTCTCGATGCTGCAGGGAATCGATATCCCGGCAATCTGCTGGGAACGCGATATTCTGCCCGCTCGTCTGTCAAACTACCAAAGCAAGGATCTCGACGAACTCTGTTTCACCGGAGAAGTTGGCTGGGGACGTTTATACCCTCCCAAACGAACCGCCGACCAGGGAAAACCGATGACGGGTATTACACGCAATGCTCCCGTCTCCTTTTTCTTACGCGAAGATATGGCCTGGCTCACTCATTTTAATCGGATACCCTCTCTATATCAGAACACGGACGAGCAAAACGATCTGAGCAGCCCCGCTGTGGAAATCCAGGAACTCCTGACCCGACAGGGGGCTCTGTTTGCGACTGACTTAATGGCGGCTACTGAATCTCTGCCGTCTCAGGTCGCAGACTCGTTGGGAGAACTGATTTCCCGCGGGTTGGTCACCGCAGACAGTTTTTCAGGCATGCGGCAATTTACCGAAGATCGATCGACAAAAAACCGCCGTTCTTCGCGCAAGTCAAGAATTGGTCTGGTCCGAAAACGTAGCACACCCAACAATACGGGACGCTGGTCAATCTGGCGACGTGAGAACAATCACGAGGTTGAAGAACGAAGCCTGCAATACTACGAATTTATCGAACAATGGGCCTGGCAGTTACTGCGACGCTGGGGAGTCGTCTTTCGTGATTTATTACCGAAGGAATCCGGTGCCCCGCGCTGGTTCGAATTATTGCAGGTCTATCGACGCCTCGAAGCCCGGGGAGAAATTCGCGGAGGACGTTTTGTGTCAGGCGTGGCGGGCGAACAATTCGCCATGTCGAATACGATTCAGGAATTACGAAAGTTACGCGATGAACCGCCCGCCGATGAGTTGACGATTCTCTCTGCTGCCGACCCCTTGAATCTGATCGGAATTCTCACCAGACAGGCCCGAATCCCGAGTACTGCCAGTAATCGACTTGCTTACTGGAACGGCACTCTGATTGCGTATTCCAAAGGGGAAGAACTGTTTCTGCTAACGAAAGTAACTGACAAAATCCAGCGAGAACTGATTCTGGGATTTGGCCTGCCCATTCAAGGCACGAGTATCAATGTTGAATCTGCAACCGATGCCGTTCCGGAAATTCAAGATCAACCACCTGCACCCGAGGAAGAAGGCATCCTGGTTCCCACAGGAGACATCTCCACCACTAACGAGAAAAAATCACCACGCCCTTCCTTTCTCTAAACATGCGGGAAGAGGAAGCGACTGTTTCAACCGATTCGGAAAATGAGAATGCCTGACTGTCTTTTGAGAAATCTGATCATCACGATTCGCTTGATGGCTCTGTTGCTGTGTCTGCAAGTCAGTTCAAACTGTCTCGTCGCAGCCGAACAGAAAACAGCACCGACCATCGCGCAGTTATTGAAGAACGCACACGAACATCAACAACAGGGGCGCTACGCAGAAGCCGGTGAAGTCTATGATCAGGCGGAACAGCAACTTGCGGACACTACCCCCAAAAACGCCGAATTTCGTGTGCAGATTCTCCGCGGACGGGTTCGCATTGATTCATTAACCGGTAATACAGCGCAGGCATTGAATCGACTGAACCCCGCCCTGAAAGAATTCTCCGATCGTGCCGATCTGCATGCGATCGCAGCGAAGCTGTATTATGAAACCGGAGATTATCAAAACGCCAACACGAATGTCACGCGTGCGCTGATATTAAATCCGGATGAAGCGCTGGCACATCTGATCCAGGCCCATCTTTTGACAGAATCCGGAAAAATTGAGGAGGCCAGTGAAGCCTACCGCTGGTTTGTCCGTTTTTATAACCGGGCACAACCGGAAGATGCGGAAACCCTGCTGGTAATCGCGGAAGGAGCCGCACAATACGCGCGCTGGAACAGTGTTTCGCAAATCTTCAATTTTGTCATCAACACCGTCTGCCCTGATGTTTTAAAAGCAGACCCACTCGCCTGGGAAGCCTCTTACCTGAGCGGCTCCATTTTGCAGGAAAAATACAATCGCCCTCAAGCCGCGGATGAATTGAGCGCTGCCCTCAAGACCAATTCACAGGCGGCGGTTGTCTACGCGGCTTTAGCTCGTTCCGCCATCGAAGTGCGGGAGTTTGATACGAGCACGGAACTCATCGAACGCGCATTAAAAATCAATCCCCGTTTGATCGAAGCGCTGCTGCTGCGGTGTGATCTGCAATTGATTAACGGACAGTATGACAAGGCCCTGGAATCTGCAAATGTGGCTGCGTCTGTGAACGCCCGCGATCAGTCCGTTTTAGCCAGACAGGCGGCCTGTTATCTCCTGCTGGATGGTGTGCCGAACCGTGAATCTCTGGAGTTGATTTTTAATGTACCAGAAAACTCTGAGAAATCGAAAACGGCCAACGCCGATTCTTCCCGCTTTACACTGCTGGCAAGCCGGTTAGTAAAACAAAACCCCAAACCGGGCTATTTTCTGTATGAGCTGGGGCAACTGTTAGAGAGGAAACGGCAATTTGCTTTTGCCGAATTCGCCTATTTAAAAACGAAATCGTTGATGCCTCAACTTTCCGGGCCGAAAATCTCGCTGGGCATGCTGTATATGCAAATGGGGAAAACAGAACAGGCGCAACTGACTCTCGATGAAGCATTCAAGTCTGACCCGTATCACGTGCGAGTCAGTAATATGCGAAAGGTGCTGGGAGTTCTCGAATCCTATGGTGCGATTGTGACAGACCACTTTGTCATTCGCTACGATTCCAAAGCCGATTTTATTCTCAGTCAATATATGGCCGCGTATCTGGAACAGATTTATCCGGAAATGGTGAAACAGTTTGGTTATGAACCGCCGGGAAAAACCCAATTTGAAATCTATCACAATGCGAAAGGACTCGCGGCCCATCAATGGTTCAGTGCCCGCATGATCGGCCTGCCCTGGATCCAGACCATCGGCGCTTCCACTGGCGCCGTCGTGGCTTTAACCTCCCCGACCGCCATGGAAGAACCATATAACTGGGCGGCTGTATTGAAACACGAACTCGTGCACGTGTTTACGCTGCAACAAACGAAATTTAAAATCCCGCACTGGTTCACTGAAGCTCTGGCCGTCAGAAGTGAAGGTCATGCACGTCCGCAAAACTTCAATCAACTTCTGACAGAACGTGTCCCTAAAGGCGAGATTTACTCACTGGATGAACTGGACGGCGTCTTTGTGCGCCCTAAGTCTTCAGACAACTGGAATTTTGCGTATTGTCAAAGTCTGCTCTGTGCCGACTTCATGGTGGAAGAATTCGGCGAGGATGCGTTAAAAAAGTTGCTGATCGCCTATCAGAATCAGTTATCAACGCAGGCTGCGATCGCGGACTGTTTTAAAATCAGCCAATCAGAATTTGAAAAACGTTATCATGACTATCTCAAAAAGATAGCAGGCTCACTGCAAGGCTATCAAACAGAGTCCCCCCTCAGTTTCAGTGATCTGCAAAAAAAATATGAACAGGACAAATCAAACCTCAACATAGCCGGACAGTATGCTTACCGCCTGCTGCAATTCCGTAAAAAACAGGAAGCACGCGAACTTGCCCTCGCCGTTCTCAGCAAAGATCCTAAACAGGCACAAGCGGCGCTCACCATCGCCCGGCTTGAACTGCTCGCGGAAGACCGGAATGCTGCACTGAATGTTCTCCAGCCAGCACTCAATCTGGAGGCGCCTGACAAGGAAATACTCGAATTGGCCGGTAAAATTCTGATTCAACAAGGTAAATTCAAAGAAGCACTCAAGCTTTATCAAACGGGGCATGAAAAATATCCTTATCAGACCGAGTGGCTCGAGGGTCTTTCAGTCATTTATCAGAATCTCGATGATGCAAAGAAACTGGAAGAGACACTGATCAAGCTGGTTCACCTGGATCCCGCCAATGAGGACAGCATGAAATTACTGATGAAACTGTTCCTCGATCAGAAAAAATATGAACAGGCTTTACATTGGGGCCAGGCTGCCTTGTATATCGATGTACTCGATCCGGAAACGCATCAACAACTTGCCGAAACGGCATTGAAACTGAACCAGACCGATGTCGCAGTTCGCGAATTGAAAATGGTGTTACATCTGGATGAAAAAAATGAAGACCTGCGTTTCTTACTGGCAGAAACATTAGTAAACTCGGGTAAAACGGAGGAGGCGCTCACGGAGTTGAATCTCCTGCTACAGCAGAACCCGGCACACGTTCAGGCACTCAAATTAAAAAAGAAACTGTGAATTTTATTCTTCTATTTCTTAACGTTTCCATAATTCCGATTTCATTTCCGCTAAGGATACGCAGTGACCAGTCAATCTCTTGATGCTTCATTTCCAGACCCCGATGGCAAACTGCAGGAACAGAACGGCTTAACGCTTTCACAATTCCAATCTGTCATTCATACCATGT
>NZ_CALFPF010000412.1 GCF_937919775.1 uncultured Gimesia sp. | reverse complement strand
ATTCCCTCCATTATCGACGATCATCTGATCCGCGCTTATCCCTTTCAGGATGAAAATACCGGCGACGGATATTACTGGCGCGATGTGGGTACCATCGATTCCTACTACGAGGCCAACATGGACCTGGTCTCGGTTCATCCTCAATTAAACTTATATGATCAAAGCTGGCCCATCAGATCGTATCAGGCACCGGATCCTCCACCAAAATTTGTGTTTGCACAAAGCGAAGGTTCGATGCCGCGCGTGGGGCAGGCGGTGGACAGTACGGTTTGTCCGGGGTCGATTATCTCCGGGGGGCGCGTCAGCCAGTCGATCATTTCGTCAAATGTGCGAGTGAACAGCTGGGCGGAAGTCGATAATTCGATTCTGTTTTCCGGTGTGAATGTAGGCCGGCATGCCAAGATTCGTAACGCGATTATCGACAAGGGAGTGACGATCCCCAAGAATTGCGAAATTGGTTACGACCTGGAAAAAGACCGGCGCCGCGGATTTACCGTTTCCGAATCGGGAATTGTGGTGATCGGCAAAATGGACGGTTTTCCGGCCGAGGGTTGATCGGGAATTGATACCGCGAAGATAACAACGGAAGTATCTCTGATTGGCAGAGATACTTCCGTGTTGTTCAATGCGCATAAAAATTCCCGGAAGCAGTAGCCCAGGGGGGGGAAGGACTTGTACTACTTCCGGGAGGCGATTGTTCGCCGGAGTATCGATGTTTTATAACAGACGCGACACATTCTTTTTCAACTTCAAAAAAGATCGGAGCCGCGGCTTCCATGCGTTGGACACTCGATCTTTCCGCTGAGAGAATGAAATCACTCAACGGCACCGGTATTTTTCTGAAGGTTGAAAAGGGGAATGATAACTGACATTCTGAGGTGTGATGTTATCGGGAATTGTTTTAATAAGTCTCAAAACCAGCGTGATTGCTGATGGTGCGGGGAGAATAGAAATTCAATCAGATTCGGTCAAGCCCAATCTAAAGCGATTTTTAAAATTGAGTTCTCGAAACAGTTCCTGCGTGTAATTATTTCAAAAAAGTGACGAAACACAAAATTGGAAAGGGTCTGGCATAATGCATCGACGTTTATTTTTCGTTCTGGCAACATTGAGTTGCCTGACTGGGTTTTATTCCCCGGTTTCAGAGGCTGCTGCAAAACAAAAACCCAATATCATTTTCATCATGGCAGACGATCTGGGCTACGCCGAGTTGGGCTGTTACGGTCAGACAAAAATTAAAACGCCTCACATTGATCAACTGGCGGCAGAGGGGATGAAATTCACACAGGCCTATGCCGGTTCGATGGTCTGCCAGCCGTCACGCAGCGTGTTAATGACGGGGCAGCACACCGGCCATACAGCGGTTCGCGCGAATGACCTGAATCAACTGCTGTATGATGAAGATCAGACGGTTGCCGAAGTTTTGAAAGAGGCCGGCTATGCGACGGGCATCTTTGGGAAGTGGGGCTTGGGTTACGAAGGAACTCACGGGCATCCCAATCGGCAGGGCTTTGATCAGTTCACCGGCGAACTGCTGCAGGTACATGCTCACTTTTATTATCCCTTCTGGATCTGGCGCAATGAAGAAAAAGTAATGCTGCCGGAAAACGAAAATAATCAAAGAGGCCGCTATATTCACGATCTGATTCACGAAGATGCGAAAGCGTTTATCCGCAAAAATCAGAAGCAGCCTTTCTTTGCGTACCTGCCTTATATTCTCCCGCATGTGGAACTGGTCGTACCTGAAGATTCCGAGCGTCCCTATCGGGGGAAGTTTCCCAAGACTCCGATTCCGGATCCGCGTCCCGGTTATATCGGCTCGGACGACGGTTTGGTCACCTTTGCGGGTATGGTTTCCCGACTCGACGCGCATGTGGGTGAAATTGTAGCGATGCTCGAAGAACTCGGAATTCGCGACAACACCCTGATTATCTTTACCTCCGATAATGGCGGGCAGGGGGGGACCTGGAAAGAGATGACCGATTTCTTTAATGGCAATGCACCGCTGAAAGGTCACAAAGGTTCCATGTATGAAGGGGGCTTGCGTGTTCCGTTCATTGCGAAGTGGCCCGGTAAAATTGAGCCCGGCACGACTTCAGATCTGCAGATCGGATTCTGGGATATTCTGCCGACCTTTGCTCAGATTGCCGGAACCAAAGTTCCCGCAGGGATCGACGTGGATGGTATTTCGTTTGTACCTACCTTACTGGGTGAGGGGAA
>NZ_CALFPF010000411.1 GCF_937919775.1 uncultured Gimesia sp. | reverse complement strand
GACTGGCAACGTGAAAAGATCGGACTCAAATACAATGAAGGCTGGTTAAAGGACATGAATCAGTTTGGCTACAAAAGTGGCAGGTATTGTCCGGTTATCGAATCCGCGGATGCCATCATTGCCTCCTGGGCTAAAGGGAGCAGCGTTCCTCCACTGGCAGTTCAACTTCCGGATACACCGATCAGAAAATATAAAACAGTAGACACCCCGATGATCCCCACTGGCCGCTTGAAGGCCGTGGTCTTGTTTGATCAAAAGTACAAGGAGTATTTCAACATGAAAAACAATAAGCAGCTACTGGAAGTCACCAGCAAGGGGATCATTCACTATGTGATCCATCGACGGGAATGGAAAATTTATAAGGATCTTGTTGAAGAGTAAAAGAGGGGGGACGGTAAATGAGTCTTGGTGTCGTTATTTCTGAAGCTGCCCATATCTGTCTTCTCTGTCTTCAAGGAAAGAGGCAAACCGAAGAAACTGGCGATCACAGCCTGCATGCGAGTATTTCTCACGATCTTGAACGCGATGACGAAAAACAATCAGACATGAAATCATAATCTTCTCTCCTGTTGACAGAATTCAACACAGTCGCTGCCCCTGTCGCAAATGCAGAATGAATTCACGACGTCATTTCGGTAAATCGATTTTCTTCTGTTTCCGTAAAAACTGACTCTTTTGAACCTTGCTGGACAGGCTTTGCAAAAAAGATTACCGGAAAAACATTCTCAAGTCAGGCAGACATCCTTGACAAAACACAGAATCATACGATTCAATATTATATATCTATATCCATTTATCCTCTTTTGTGAGTTTATCGCTTTCAACCATATTCCCGCCACAGTCAGCGGTTGAGAATCATCCTTTGATCAACTGCAACCAATAAGTGTAATCGTGATCGACATTACCGTTTCTTTTTCATTTAACCTTTGGAGATGATCCCATGACAAGAAAGTTAGTGATTGTAGCTGGTTTCGTTGTGTCGGCTTTCGGAATTGTAATTCTCGGTACGAACGCTTCGGCACAAGTAAAGCAAGGCAAAACAAGGCCTGCAGAAACGAAGTATCTGATGCGGGGAATCATGCAACCGAACTGTGCCGGCCTGGGTAAACTGCTCAAAGGCGATGGTCCGGCTGACGACAAGGCTTGGGATACGGCTGCCTGCCATGCAGCCTGCATTAACGAAATGAGTTTCCTGCTGATGTCCGATGGTCGCTGCCCCGATGGCACGTGGGCCGAAGCGGCAAAGACCACACTGCGCGAAGGGAGTGCAGAAACTCTCGCAGCATGCGAAAAGAAAAACCTGGAAGCAGCGAATGCTGCCTTTAAGAAAATGACTCAATCATGTGCAGCCTGCCACAAAGCGCACAAGAAATAACGCCCCCCTTCAAGGACGATCAGTTATAAAGGGGCAGGTCTCTGCTTCATGAGTCCTGTCCCCTTTTTTTCATCAGCCAACCATGCAGGCGATTTTTTCTGAGATCGCGCTGCTCCCCAAATAGGGATCTCTCAGCGTGCATCCGCAGTTCGGGGGCGAGACCTGCCGGCTGATTACTGCTGTAGTTGCTGGATGGTTCCATCCTCCCTGCCACAGATCGCTGCATTCTGCAGAGCTGATCGGTTTGGAAATTCGCAGTCGAGCCCGTCGTAACGGGATGAACCGCCGCGGGACCTGGCTCCCGGCAGGAAGATCGACGGGCATTATTTTTCGTTTTTTCGATAAATTCTCACATTTCGCCGCCAAGAGATTACGAAAAAACCGCTTAAGAGTCTGGATACAACGAATTTAGGCACAAGAATGTGTTTTAAAACGGAGTGCCTGTGTACATAATGAGAGACTCTCGTCTTTTCGTCTTCCGGATTGAGGTCTCTCAGGATTACATAATGCCACTATGTGACTATCAACAGCTGATTAATGATGCATTGAAAGGAAACCGGGATGCCATTGGACAATTACTGGATCGACATCGCCCCTATCTGAAAATGTTAACACAAAGGGCTTTGGCGGGACGGCTGCAGGCGCGCGTCGATGATTCGGATCTGGTACAGCAAACCTGTCTGTCCGCGTTCCAGAACTTTGAGAATTTTGACGGGAAAGATGAAGCACAATTTGTTGCCTGGTTACAAAAAATTCATGATCGCAACGTACAGGATACGATTCGAAAACATGTCGGGGCAAAGAAACGATCCATCATCAATGAAAGGAGCGCAGACGCGGTAGAGAATTACCAGGGCCTGTTTCATCTGCAGAGCCTGAGCCCTTCTCAGAGATTAATGAAAACTGAAGATGCCGTTCGGTTAGCTGAAGCCCTGTCTTCAATCCCGGAAGATCAACGTGAAGCGGTGCGGCTGCGTCATCTCGAAGGCTGGTCCCTGGCGGAGTTAGAAAAACATTTTGAGCGTTCAGAAACGGCTGTGGCATCGTTAATCAAACGCGGGCTCGAAAATTTACGAAAACAAATTAAAACGGAAGAATAATCACAGAGTCTCAAGGTGACAGCGGTCTATTGGAATCGTTTCGACCATTGATACAAGGCGAACCATGTCTCAGCAGAATCAGCTCTTAGCAGACGATCTCGAATCGATTATTGCCAGCTATATGCGGCGCATCGACCAGGGAGAGACCGTCAATCAGCAACAATTTCTTTTGGACCACCCTCACTTGAAGTCTGATCTGGAAGCTTATTTTGCGGATGTCGCACTCATCGAAAAACTGTCGGGACCGGCGGCTTCAGATCTGTTTTCCCCTGTGGACATTGCATTCCATCCCGAGACGGTGACTTTCGATGCGGCGGTTGTTGCTCCCGATTCCGCGCAGCCGGACAAGCAGCAAACCGGTAACGACCATGTGCTCCAGCGGCAATTCGGGCGTTATCAGATTGAGAAAATTCTTGGTGAAGGGGGCATGGGGGCTGTCTATCTGGCTTATGATACAGAGCTCGAACGGCGGGTTGCTTTGAAAGTCCCCAAGATCGAGGATTCCGATTCCTCAGAAGAATTGCTTGAGCGTTTCTATCGAGAAGCACGTGCCGCGGCGACATTAAGGCATCGTGGGATCTGTCCGGTATACGACGTGGGAAGTCATAACGGAATCTCCTACATCGCCATGGCTTATATTGCCGGCATGCCTTTATCCAGCTTGATCACCCGCGGTAAAATCAAGTCGATGAGAAATATCGGCGTTGTCATTCGCAAGCTGGCACTGGCGCTTGAATCCGCACACCAGAATGGCGTGATCCATCGCGACCTTAAACCGGCTAATATTATGGTAGACGAGGACAATGAACCAGTCATTATGGATTTTGGTTTAGCCCGCCAGTTAAATCGAGACGAGGCATCACGCATCACAATGGCGGGCACCATCATGGGCTCACCCGCTTATATGTCTCCCGAGCAGGTTTCAGGAGACATCAATTCGGTAGGCCCTCAAAGTGATATTTATAATTTAGGAGTCATTCTTTACGAATTGCTGACGGGACAGGTTCCTTTCCAAGGCCCTGTGCTGGTCATTATTGGCCAGATCATCGGCACCGAACCCAGTCCCCCCTCTGCGTTAAAGCAGGGCATTGATGGCGAGCTGGAAGCGATCTGCCTCAAAATGATGGCAAAAAAGACAGAAGATCGTTTTCAGTCGATGCAGGAAGTGGTCGATGCGTTGACTGCCTATTTGAAGAGTCCTCGAAAGTTATCTACGCCCTGTCCCCAAAAAACAGAGGATCCGTCGGCGAAAGCCGCTGTGTCCGGCAGTGACGAGGTGGGGCCCGCATTGCGGAACCCGGTAAAAGAATCAAAGGCAGAATGGTCCGGGAATAATCAACGGCGATTCAAACTGTTCGATTTTTTTAATGGCGATTCGTCTCGGACAAAAACCATCTTTGCAGCAGCCCTGCCGGCGTTTTTGCTCTTGGGGGCAATTACGTTGTTGTTCCGCGCGGGAGATCGGACGGTTCAGGTCACGCTAGACGACCCGACAGCCGTCGTGATCATCGATGGGAAAGAAAAAGTGAACTTCGATGGGGAGATGGGCCATGTTGAACTGGAGATTGGTCCGCACGAAGTCACGGTCACCAGGGACGGCGCGGTGATTAAAGGTTGGGATCAATTTAAATTCGAAGTCGAGAAAAATGGGACTCAGCCGCTTGTGATTGAAGTGCTGGATCATGTGGAGCAGCCCCGGGAAGTAAGTGCAGCACCCCGTAAATCAAGTGCAGCAATTGACAAACCTGATCCGGTCCTTTCGCGGCTGTTGGCGATCATGAAGCAGAAGCCGATCCATGTTCAGGAGTTTGATTTTGACCGGGCAGCTCAACGATCGGGTGCCTATGTGACCGCAATTCGTGATGGCCGGATGTTTATAGAGGGAGATCGTGGCTTTACAGATGGGGCATGGCCGTGGGCCGATCATGAGGGTTCCGGACTCATCCAGGTCGATGTGCGAACCACAGCAGGAGCAGGCTGGCTGGTCAATTTCCATAATCAATCCACGGAACTTGGTTTTCTTATCGAATTAAAACATGGCAAAATGAGTCTGCGTCGATCCCTGTTTGGGGCAAAAACGAATTCGTTGATGCCTGCCTACAAGTTACTCAGCGAACGGGCTCCGACTCATGGTTTGAATCAGTTTGACCAGCTGCTTGTTTTGATTGAAGGACGAAAGGTGACCGCTTTTCTCAATGGCAAACAATGCGGCGACCCGGTCATACTGGATTTTGACATCGGAAAGTACCGGGTCTTAGTAGGCGCCTTAAACGACAGCCGCGACCATATTACGAAGGTGGAATACGAACGCATTTTGAAGTTTCCGCTGTTGGATGATACACCACCAGTGGCAGGAGACTGGCGAGACTTGATTTCCGACATCGATGTAAACCGCGACGCCATCAGCGGCAATTGGGAAACAACAGGCAACACACTTCGGATGAATTCCGGAGGATACGAAAATATCCTGCGACTTTCGGCCAGACCGCAGGGTTCATACGAATTGGAATTCGCATTCACACGCCATATTCTTCTCACAGACTCAAAGGCGATCGCATTGGCCTTGCCTGTGGGGAATCGTTCCGTAGATCCGGTATTTTTTGGATGGGGATCAAGAAAAATCAGCGGCCTTTCTACCGTTGGCGGACTTGATCCCAGCGACAGCAGAAGTCCTTGCAGAACGTCAGCATTCGAAATTGAGGAAGGAAAGAGGCACGAAATTCGATTTCAAGTTCTGGTAAAAGGAGCAGAGGCGACGATTACTGCATTTGCTGACGGAATAAAACTCTACTCCTGGCAAGGAGATATCTCCAAACTGAGTAGCGGATTTCAAACGATCACCAAAGATCCCCCGGACACGCTGCTGCTGGTGAGTCATGGCAACGGAAAAACCACATTCCACAAGTTACGCTGGCGCCCCATCGCGGAGAAGTAACATTCTTAAATCAGGGTCAGGTCTCTTTTCTTTCAACCGGCTTTCTGTTAGACTTCTGAAATGCCTAGATCCAAACGAATTTGTCCTGCCGGTGAAGTGTTTCATGTGCTCAACCGGTCCGTTGCGCGGCTGACGCTGTTCGAAAATTCGGACGATTACGCCGCGTTCATGCAGGTGGTTGCGGAGACGTGGCAGAAAATCCCAATACCGATTTTCGCCCTGTCCGTGCTGCCTGACCACTGGCACTTTGTAGTACGTCCCACGACAGATACGCAATTGACGGAATTTTTTCAGCGGCTCACCGTCACCCACACGATGCGCTGCCATGCACACTACGCGACCGGCGGCACCGGTCACCTGTATCAGGGGCGGTTTAAGTCGTTCCCGATACAAGCGGACGACCATTTACTGACAGTCATGCGTTACGTCGAACACAACCCGCTGCAGGCAAAGCTGGTCAAACGTGCCGAGGAGTGGCAGTACGGCTCCGCCTGGGCGCGCCTGCAGAAACAATCCACTCCTGAGTGGCTGACGACGCCTAAAAAACCAACACTGCCGCGACAATGGCGAGCACTGGTCAATAAGCCACAAACCGAGGCAGAACAGGCGGCCGTCAGAAAATGCATCACCCGAGGCACCCCCTTCGGCAGTGATAAATGGATCAGTAACGCGGCAGTCCGCCTCTCGCTCGAAAGCACCACCCGCCCCCGCGGCAGACCCAGAAAAGAATCCTGACCGTCCCCTGTTTATCTTCCGGGCAAATCCGAGCAGCAGACTTTAAGAAACGTTGTTTTGGTGGAACTCTGAGCGGAGGCTGTGTATTGTAGCGGGTTGCCTTTCTTGTAACGCACCGCTTCGCTACACCCAAACCTGATCATAGCCTCAAGATAGCATTTGGATGAATCGCCATGTTACTGACAATCCTTTCTTTTCTGTTCTTCACAGGACTGGTCGCTTTTCTGACCTGGCGGATTACACGCCGCGATGACCACGCCAGCAGCAGTGGCTACTTTCTCGCGGGACGCACGCTGACGTTCCCCTTAATTGCCGGTTCGCTGTTACTTACGAATCTCTCCACCGAGCAGATGGTCGGGCTCAACGGTGCCGCTTTCACGGATGGCCTGTGTGTGATGGTCTGGGAAGTGCTCTGTGTGATCGCATTGGTCTTCATGGCCTGGTTCTTTCTACCCCGTTTCCTGAAAAGCGGAGTCGCCACCGTCCCCGAGTATCTGGGAATTCGTTTCGATCACCAGACTCAGGTCATCACAAACCTGATCTTCCTGGTCGCCTACGTGGGCATTCTGCTCCCCATCATTCTCTACACGGGTGCGACCGGCATGCTTGGTATTCTAGACGTCCCTTCCATGCTGGGCGGCTGGCCGGAATCACTGGGCATCGATGCGCACACGCTGGCGCTGTGGTTGATTGTCTGGTGCGTGGGCATCATCGGCTCGATTTATGCTTTGTTCGGCGGTTTACGAACGGTGGCTGTATCTGACACGATCAACAGCGTCGGCCTGCTGGTGGGCGGTTTTTTAATCACTGGCTACGCACTGTCGATGCTGGGCGGCGAGGGAGGAATTTCCGCCGGCGCCAGTCAGTTGCTGGAAGAACAGAAAACGCGTTTCAATTCCATCGGCGGCCCTACATCGTCGGTTCCTTTCGGCGCCGTCTTCTCGGGCATCTTTCTCTTGAATCTCTTCTATTGGACGACCAACCAGCAGATTATTCAACGTACGCTGGGTGCCAGCAGTCTAGCCGAAGGGCAAAAAGGGGTCCTGTTGACAGGCGCCTTGAAACTGCTCGGACCGCTCTATCTCGTGATTCCCGGCATGATCGCTTTCACGGTGTTTGCAGGGGAAGAGATCAAAGCCGACCATGCCTACGGCCTGCTGGTAAACCGCGTCCTCCCCGCGCCGCTGACCGGATTTTTCGCCGCTGCGATGATCGGAGCAATCCTTTCCAGTTTTAATTCCGCGTTGAACAGTTCCTGTACCTTATTCAGTCTCGGCCTTTACAAAAACGTGCTCCAGCAGGATGCCAGCGAAACAGCGATTGTGAATTCCGGGAAAGTATTCGGCTGGATTGTTGCGATTGTGGCAATGTGTCTCGCCCCTCTGCTGGCGAACACCACCAGCATCTTCGGCTACCTGCAGAAAATGAACGGCATTTACTTCATCCCCATTTTTGCTGTGGTGCTGATCGGCATGTTGACAAAACGCGTGCCTTCGATTGCCGCCAAGGTCGGACTCATTGCGGGTTTCGCCGTGATTGCCATTGGTTACTTCGTATCACCGTTCGATACCATTGTCGCTTCCCTGCACGAATTCCACTTTCTGGGCATCGTGTTCAGCTGGCTGATGATTTTGATGCTGGTCATCGGTGAAATCGCACCCCGCGAAACCGAATTTGTGCAGGAAGACGTGGGCGCCGTGGATATGACGCCGTGGCGACTTGCCAAACCGGCCGGCATCATCCTGATCCTGATCGTATTCACAATTTATATCACATTTGCAAACTTTTCAGTTCTCGCCTCATAAAAGAACTGATATAAAATATGATACACGAGAATTAATGGCGTCAGGCACTAGATGCAGGAGGGGCTAAGCGGGCCTGCTCCTCCTGCATCGATTGCGTTACTCCAGAGAAGCCAAACCGTCATCATGTTTCGTGCTTATCGTGGTCGTAAATAAAAGTGAATTGATCACTCAAGCGGCTTGCCATACACTTTCAATTCATGAATCGACCAGAACAGACCGTGCTGGCCCGTCTGTTCAATCTTCA
>NZ_CALFPF010000410.1 GCF_937919775.1 uncultured Gimesia sp. | reverse complement strand
GAAGATTGTGAGCGCAACTGTAGCCATTGAGCTGGTATGGTGTTCCATGTGTTCGTAGACAGATTCCTCTGCCTGGTGGGCGCCAAGACTCAGTAACACAATCGCCGCGGTTAAAATCAGCATGGAGACAAACATGCGAGAAGTAATCGCTTCATTCAAAAAAATGCGGCCGAGTAGTGCGCCAGTTGTGAGGAGTGTTGCAAAACACAGGGGTACGGAAAATGCCAGCCCCCCTAAACTCAGTGACCATTGAAACATGACATTCCCACCAAACTGCATCACCAGCCCGGTGAGGATCAGCGGTATCACCAGTCGGCGGGGAGGCAGCGCAGGTAATCCTTGAGAACCGCGATAAGCAACCAGGACCCAGCCGACGAGCGTTGCGGGAAGTGATTTCAAAGCAGAAATCCAAATGGCCCAATCGACGTTGTTCTCGACGGCTGCCTCACGCAGTGCGATGTTGGCACCCGTATAAGCCAGGGCTGATATCAGTCCGAATATCGTTCCTCGTACTGCTGGAGTGAGGCCGCTTTTGTGCTGGCTGTCAGTGGTATCGGTCGAAGAGAAGGCAGGAGTGTGCGGAGAAGTCTCTTTAATCGTCTTCACCTTCTTGTTCTTGCTCCAGCTGCTGCAGTTCGATCATGCGCGGGTCCAGTTCCTCGATGATCGCATAGCGTCCTTCGGACCAGCGGAAAAAATCCACATCGCGACATTTTTTGCTGCAAAACGGGAACGGCGACTGGTCGTCACTCGCTTTGAATGTGACGACCTTTCGACAAATGGGGCATGTTTGAGGCTGAATCATCGAACCCTCAGACGAAAAGAGAAGCAAGAGTATGGTTTGATTCTCTTATAGATCAATTCAGGCAAAATATCAAAGGTAATCAGGAATCAGACGAGGAACTCTTATTTGTTGAGCCCGCATCACCGCTTGGGGGTTTAGAACTTTCCGATTGCGCTTTACTGTCCGCTTCCGCTGCTTTTTTATAAGAGCTGCTACGGTAATCAGTTTGGTAAAATCCGGAACCTTTGAAGATAATTCCGCCACCGGCACCGATGACGCGCTTCGCTTTGAGTTTACCACAAGCGGGACATTTTCTGAGCGGTTTGGCAGTGATGGACTGAAACTCTTCCCATTTATTGCCGCATTGGGAACATTCATAATCGTATGTTGGCATCGTTTATCTTCTCGCAAAAGAAATGAATTAACTACCCGCAGGGCCGGAAGAAACAATGACTTTAGTGGGGCGAACCACTCGGTCGTTCAGAATAAAGCCCTGTTCCAGTTCATGTGTGACGGTCATTGCAGGATATTCATCGGAAGGCATCTGCTGAAGTGCTTCATGCAGATTGGGATCAAATGGTTTTCCTAAAGCATCGATGGCTTTGATATTATGGCGCTGGAAGACGTCCAGGAGTTGTTTCGCCACCATTTCCACGCCCTGCTTGAGTTCATCAACCTGGCTCGCATTTTCTGCGGCATCAATGGCTCGTTTCAGATTATCCAGAGCGGGTAACAAGTCTTGAATGAACGGTGCAGCCGCATATTGACGCATCAGCTCCAGTTCTTTCTGGTACCGCTTACGGGTATTGTCCAGCTCCGCCTGTGAACGCAGAAAACGGTCCTGAGCTTCATCACGTTCAGAAATCGCTGCCTGTAATTGCTCTTCCAGTGTAGGCATTTCGTGGGGCGTTTCTTTTTCTTCAACCGGATTATTTTCGGTTTGGTTTTGAATTTCTTCAGGTTGTTCCATGTTTGTCATACTTCCGACCTGTCGCACTATTATTAAAACTGATGTTGTATGAAATAAAACAAAAAAACTGGTCCTTACAAACACCGTTTGAAAATCGTTAATCAGAGTGTGTAAAGTATTCTTTTAGTTTATCAATAAACGAATTTCGATTCGGACTGCGGTGTTGTGAAACTTCAGCATGTTCGATTTCCGCTAATTCACGCAGTAATTCTTCTTCCCGCTCTGAAATTTTCTTAGGCACATCGATCTGAACGATGACATGCAGATCTCCTCGACGACCCCCGTGAGGATTTGGCATGCCTAAACCTTTCAGGCGGAAAACTTCACCCGGCTGAGTGCCCGATGGAATTTTCAGATCGTGTCGTCCTTCCAGAGTGGGAATTTCGATATTGGCACCCAGGGCTGCCTGCGTGTATGTGATGGGAACATGACAACTGAGTTCCTGTTCCTGACGTCGGAACAGGGGATGTTCATCAACGCCAACCACAACATACAGATCTCCCCGAGGTCCTCCGTTTAAACCCGGATTGCCTTCTCCTCTGAGGCAAAGCTGCATGCCGTTGTCGATACCTGCAGGCACTTTGATGTCCAGTGTGATGTCACGGGAAATCCGCCCTTCTCCACGGCAGTCAGTACATTTATCTGAAATGACTTTTCCTGCACCACGACAACGGGGACAGGTTGTCTGCACGCGGAAAAAACCTTGCGATTGAACGACCTGCCCTGCACCGCCACAGTAATCGCAGTCATCGGGCTGTGTACCCGGTTTCGCGCCGGAGCCATGGCAGGTATCACAGGTTTCCTGACGGGGAATATGAATTTCCCGTTCACATCCGGAAGCGGCATCCAGAAGGTCAATCTGGATGCTGGTACGCAGGCTTTCCCCCTGTCGCGGACGATTGCCTCCCCGCTGTGAGTTACTCTTGAAGCCGAACCCTTCAAACAGGTCTCCAAACGCGCTGAAAATATCAGAAACGTCATGGAACTGACTGCCGCCTGCTCCAAAATCGGCGTGGCCGTATCGATCGTAGTGTGCGCGTTTTTTATCATCGCCCAGTACTTCGAAGGCTTCGGCCGCATCTTTGAAACGCTTAATCGCTTCTTCATCACCGGGATTGCGGTCCGGATGATTTGCCAGCGCCAGTTTCTTGTATGCCTTCTTGATTTCAACGCTGGTCACTTCGCGCGATACACCTAGAACTTCATAATAATCGCGTTTCGATGCCATAAATCACAACTCGTCATTAAAGGTTTTGAAATTTACCGTGTCCGCTCAGGTAAAATTTCTCATTTCAGTTGTTCTGTCAGAACTGAAAAAAACGGGCCACCATTTTACGGCGGCCCGTCTGATATCACAAAGTTCATTCTGAAATTCAAAGAGATGATTTTCAGTAAATTGCAGAAATTATCGAACGCTTCCTTCGACATCAGCCAGCTTGCCACCTTCGGTGCTATCACTTCGAGTGATGAGAACCTGTGTGGTCAACATCAGGCCAGCGATAGAAGCAGCATTTTTCAAGGCGTTTTTAACAACCTTGGCTGGGTCAATAATTCCCGCTTTGAACATATCTACGTACTCGCCAGTATTGGCATTATAGCCGTGGGAACCAGTAAGTTGTTTGACTTCGTCAGCGACGACAGCTCCATCAGTTCCGCAGTTTTCTGCAATCTGGCGAATCGGTCCTTCCAAAGCACGGGCAACAATACTGATGCCGATCTTCTCGTCGCTGTTTTTACCTTTGACTTTTTCAACGGCATCAATCGCTCTGAGAAGTGCAACGCCACCACCGGGAAGAATTCCTTCTTCAACAGCAGCACGGGTTGCGTGTAATGCATCTTCCATACGGGCTTTTGTTTGCTTCATTTCTGTTTCGGTTGCAGCTCCCACAGAGATGATCGCTACGCCACCAGTCAATTTGGCAAGGCGTTCCTGGTATTTTTCACGATCGTATTCGCTGTCTGTTTTTGAGAGTTGTCCACGGATTTGAGCAACACGTGCCTGCAATGCTTCCGTTGCTCCGGCACCTTCAATCAGAGTACAGGAATCTTTGGTGATTTCGATTTGTTTGGCCTGACCGAGTTGGCTTAATTCAACCGATTCCAGCTTGATACCAAGGTCTTCGGAAATCACAGTACCACCGGTCAGTACGGCAATGTCTGCCAGCATTGCTTTGCGGCGATCGCCAAAACCGGGTGCTTTCACAGCGGCAATGTTGAGGACGCCACGCAATTTGTTAACAACTAAAGCAGTTAAAGGCTCGCCTTCAACGTCTTCAGCGATAATCAATAAAGGCTTACCAGTCTGAGAGACTTTCTCCAGCAAAGGAACCAGATCCCTTAATGAAGAAATCTTGGATTCAAAAATCAGAATGTAGCAATTTTCAAGAATGCACTTCATGCCTTCGGTGTCAGTGACAAAATAAGGTGAAATATATCCCTTGTCAAACTGCATCCCGTCAGCAAAAGTGAGGGTTGTTTCATTTCCCTTGCCTTCTTCCACGGTGATCACACCATCGCGGCCGACTTTTTCGACGGCATCGGCAATCAGATTTCCGATGACAGAATCGTTGTTTGCTGAGATCGCACCCACCTGGGCAATTTCCGATTTTTCCGTTACAGGTTTTGCGAGTGCTTCGATTGCCTCCACGGCTGCTTCGACCGCTTTGTCGATTCCGCGGCGAACAATCATCGGGTTTGCACCCAGAGATAATCCGCGTAAACCTTCCTGGTAGATAGAACGAGCTAAAACGGTGGCTGTCGTCGTGCCGTCACCAGCGACATCGCTGGTTTTGGTGGCGACTTCATTGACCAGTTTGACTCCCATGTTTTCGAATGGATCTTCGACATCCACTTCTTTACTGACTGTAACACCGTCTTTGGTCACCAGCGGGTTTCCAAAATTTTTATCGATGATCACATTACGGCCTGTGGGGCCCATTGTGATGGCTACAGCGTCGCTAATGATTTGCACGCCTTTTTGAAGCTTGGTACGTGCGCGATCTTCAAACAATAGTTGCTTTGCCACGCTTATAAACTCCTCTGTTTAACAGGAACGAACATTTGATCGGATTACTCCGTTCTCCCCTGCGTAATATTGTGGTTTGAATTGGATTCCCAAAGCAGACAGATATTGAAAAGCGGTCAGCGATTCAGATAGCTGTCTGATGTTCCGATAAAAGTACGTTCTTTATTTAATGATTTTGGCAAGAATATCGCTTTCACGTAAAATCTTTACGTCTTTACCACTGACTTCAATATCTGTTCCACCATACTTGCCGTAGAGAACTTCGTCTCCGACTTCGACGGCAACCGGGCAGCGCTCGCCACTTTCCAGAAGTCGTCCCGGACCGACAGCGATCACGGTGCCGCTGTGTGGTTTTTCCTGGGCAGTGTCAGGCAGAACGATACCGCCAGCAGTCGTTTCTTCGGCAACATTAGGTTCAATAACGATACGGTCATCAAGGGGATGCAGTTCCATTGTGTTAACTCCCGATTATTCCAATTGGTCTGGTTGTATGTGTGAGTCCAGGATCAGTTCCCGGATCAAATGATGTTAATTGTTACAAGAAATTCAGCAAAGACTCTGGATCATATTCTCTGGAGAATACGACCACACGGGACTAGAAGCCACCCATGCCAGGCATGCCGCCCATGCCTCCCATTCCGGGCATGCCACCC
>NZ_CALFPF010000409.1 GCF_937919775.1 uncultured Gimesia sp. | reverse complement strand
CTGTTTCTGGCGTACAATGGCCCCTACGGTTTAGGGTCAGCCATGAAGGAGCCGATTAAGAACCGGTTTAAAGAAGAGTATGAAAAAATGACGTTTCCGTCGTTTCCCCGAGAAAAGGCACAGCCCTGGAACTTCAATTATGGTGACTGGATTGGCGATTTAGGAATCATCCGCAAATACGCGGCTGAAGTTTCCGCCGTGGATGATGGCGTGGGTCAGATCATGCAGACCTTAAAAGATCTGGGGCTCCGCAAGAACACGCTGGTCATTTTCACGGCTGATCAGGGACTGGCCGGCGGGCATAGCGGCTATTGGGGCATGGGCGATCATACACGGCCTTTAACGGCGTTTGACTGGACGATCAGCATCCCGCTCATTTTTTCACAGCCGGGAAAAATTGTATCGGGTGCCCGGCAGGAGATGCTGGTTGCCAATTATGACGTCTACCCGACCCTGCTCCACCAGCTGGGACTGCAGGATCAAATTCCCGCATCGCCGGCTACGCCCGGACGCAACTTTGCACCCGTTCTCAAAGGCGAACAGATTCCCTGGTCGGAAGTGGTCTTTTACGAATTTGAAAATGTGCGCGCCATCCGGACCAGCGACTGGAAATATATCGAACGCTTTCGGGAAACTCCCAATGAACTCTATCATCTCTCGCAAGATCCCGGGGAAAGAAAGAATTTGATCGACGATCCGGAATTCAGCAAGACGCGCAGTGAACTCAAACAGAGCATGGATCAGTTCTTTGCCAGATATGCCAACCCTGAATGGGATCTCTGGCATGGCGGTAATTCAAAGACGGTTCTGATGACGCAGAAGTTGTTTCCCGAGTCGTCGCTCTACCTGCCTTCCTCAAAGTAATCACAGTCAGAGGGGTTAATCCTTCGTGCCTGAACGATTCACTACCGGTTGCGTGGCGTATCTATCGCTAAAATCGGCATAGTCGGAAATCTCGCCTTCGGCTCTGTAAATTATCTGCCTTGCCCGATGATTCATTTTTGCATCATCATTTTACCGACTTATTCTAAAGGTGTCGGGATGTTTGAGTGAAGCAGTTCAATATTGCCAATACTCAATCTGAAACGGGCAAAATGTTGCATTTCTTTTGATGAAGCATAGGCCCGTCTTTCCGATACGTATGTATGAACAGTTTAAAAAGTCTGCGCACAACCAGGAGGTACGTGCCATGTCGGTTACCCACTTTACCGCTAATGAAATCTGTGCACTCGAAGAAAAGTCAACGACACCCCGTTTTTTGCATTCCCCCTTTGGTACGTTGGCAATTGTCGCATTAGCATTTCAATGGCCTTCCAATGCCTGGTATGTCCAGGCTGGATTGATCGCAGTCGCCGCTTACAGCATGTTCTGCTGGACGAGCTGTTTTCATGAAACCTCTCATCAGGGCGTTTGTGGAAAACCCTGGGTCAGTATCTGGCTGGGCAGGGTGCTGGGTACGATACAATTCGTTTCCTATACCGCTTACCGTGAAGCCCATATCCGACATCATGCCTACTTGAACAAACCCGGTGATTGGGAATTGTGGCCTTATTCCGATCCTACGACTTCTCTGACCTTTCGTCGGATTTTCTGCTGGCTGGAAATTCCATTGGGGGTATTTACCTCTCCCTTTGTTTACAGTCGCTTGTGTTTCAGTAAAAACACGCCGGTAAAAAATCCAACTGTGATCAAAACCATGCGGATCGAATATGCGGTGATGGCGGTTTTCTGGGCAACAGTAATTGGAACCGTCGCCTGGTTCTCTGCCTGGAAAATCTTTTTCATCGCCTGGATCATTCCTCACTGGGTTGCGGGTGTCATTCAAACTTTTCGCAAATTTACCGAACACCTGGGAATGAAGAGTTATGATCCGTTACTGGGAACAAGAACAGTCATTGGTACCGGTCTGATTACCCGAGTTTGCACTTACATCAATTTCGATATTTTCGTCCACGGTCCCCACCATCGGCATCCTAAAATTGCTCATAATAAACTTGTCGAGAAGATGGATGGTTATCAGACGGATAATCCCGAAACAAAATATCCTGTCTTTACGACCTATATGTCTGCCGTCGGAAATACCCTGCCCGCGCTCTGGAATCCGGGAGTGGGGATGAATGCGGGAGCCCCTGCCCCAAAGAAAGAAAAATGGCTGGGTGCAGATAATTTTGTAACCGATGTCGCCAAAGAAATTCTCGCTGATCGTGATGTGGCGAAAGTCCATCGCGCATCGTAGTGACTCTGAAAACAGAAAACGCCCCATTCGCTTCAAAAGCAATGGGGCGTTTTTTTATTGTCGATCAATCACAGTTGTGGATGATGTTCGATTTATCTTCTGAAACGACGATTGCGGAAAAAGCGACCCACGCGGCGGCCGCTTTCCTCGATAGGGCAGCAGACCTCCGCTTCCGGCTCGGGAGTCAGTTCCTCGCGTACTTTTAACAGCAGTTGCTTGCTGGCTTTGATGCCCGCATATTCGTCGAGCTTTTGTCCTTCATATTCGATGCCCACATAACCGTGATAGCCGGCGTCGAGCACGATTTTCATCATCTTCACATAGTCTGTGTTGATCTCGTTCCCGTCTTTGTCAAAGTCATGTGTTTTTGCACTGACGGCTTTGGCATAAGGCATGAGTTCCTTCACTCCTTTGTAACGGTCATATTCTTCGCCTGTTTTGCGGTCGATGATGAAATTTCCGAAATCGGGCAACGTACCGCAGCCGGGCAGATTGACCATTTTCATGACTCCCGCCAGCCAGGCGCCGTTTGAAGAGAGGCCGCCATGATTTTCGACAAGCACATTGATCCCATACTTCGCGGCAAATTCGGTCAGACGACGTAAGCCGTCGGCAGCCAGTTTTTGCTGTTCTTCATAACTGCCGTTACTGCGGGCATTCACACGAATGGAATGGCAGCCCAGGGTTTTGGCGGCTTCCACCCACTGATGGTGATTTTCAATCGCCGCTGTCCGCTTTTTGGCATCGGGATCGCCGAGTGCCCCTTCACCGTCTATCATGATCAACACGTTTTTAACGCCGACATCGGAGGCCCGCTGATTCATTTCTGCGAGATACTTCTGATCCTTTGCTTTGTCCTTAAAGAACTGATTCACATATTCCACTGCCGAAATGCCAAACTCTTCTTTCGTCACTTTGGCAAAGTCGAGGTTGTCCAGCTTTCCCCCTTTGAGCGCGCGATGCAGAGACCACTCAGCCAGGGAGATTTCGAACAAAGGGTGATTGAGTGCAACAGCGGCAAACGCGGAACCGGCCCAAGCGGGAAACGCAATTCCGGCAGAGAGTGCGGCAGTCTGTTTCAGGAAGTCACGGCGTGAGGAATTGCGTGTCATGAGGGGATCTTTCTCTGTTCTTCAAGAAATGTTTTTGCAGGATGTGTTTTACATCAAAAACAGTTTCCGGATTATAAAAGCTCGTTCTTCAGGAAACAATCAAACTCGGGAGAGTGTAAAAAACAAAACCTCCGAATCACCAGAGAAGATGATTCGGAGGATATTCGATGCGAAAATTTCAGAGTCTAGTCGCGTTTAATAGCGATAGTATTCTGGTTTGTAAGGTCCGTCGACAGGAATCCCCAGATATTTTGCCTGCTGATCTGACAGTTTCGAAAGTTTCACGCCCAGTTTATCCAGGTGCAGGCGAGCGACTTCTTCGTCCAGCTTTTTGGGAAGCATGTAGACGCCGATTTCATATTTGTCGCTTTCGTTCCAGAGTTCGAGCTGCCCGATAACCTGGTTTGAAAAGCTGTTAGACATCACAAATGAGGGATGGCCTGTCGCACAACCCAGATTCACGAGTCGGCCTTCAGCCAGTACGATGATCGCCTTGCCGTCAGGAAACACAAATTTGTCGACCTGAGGTTTGATTTCGATTTTCTCGATGTCTTTGCGCTTTGTCATGTAAGCCACCTGGATTTCCGAATCGAAGTGACCGATGTTGCAGACGATGGCTTCGTTTTTCATCTTTTCCAGATGTTCGCCGCAGATCACATCACAGCAACCGGTGGCAGTGACGAAGATATCGCCGCGGGAAGCAGCGTCTTCCATTGTGGTAACTTCAAAACCTTCCATCGCAGCCTGCAGCGCACAGATGGGATCGATTTCTGTTACCAGAACGCGGGCTCCCAATCCTTTCATGGCGTCGGCACAACCTTTACCGACATCACCGAAACCGCAAACCACAACCACTTTGCCAGCAATCATGATGTCAGTCGCACGTTTGATGCCGTCGGCCAGCGATTCCCGGCAGCCGTACAGATTGTCAAATTTGCTCTTGGTGACGGAGTCGTTAACGTTGATGGCAGGCACGCCCAGCTTGCCGGCTTCGTGCATCTGATGCAGACGGTGCACGCCGGTCGTGGTTTCTTCGGTGAGGCCTTTGATGGTTTTGAGCAGTTCGGGGTACTTCTCATGCACCATGACGGTCAAGTCGCCACCATCATCGAGAATCATATTCAAAGGTTCGCCGTTGGGCCAGAAAATGGTCTGCTCGATGCACCAGTCAAACTCTTCTTCATTCATCCCTTTCCAGGCGAAGACAGGAACCCCGGTTGCTGCGATCGCAGCGGCTGCATGATCCTGTGTGGAAAAGATGTTACAGCTTGACCAGCGAACTTCAGCTCCCAGAGCGGTCAACGTTTCGATCAGTACAGCGGTCTGAATCGTCATGTGCAGACAACCGGCGATACGAGCCCCTTTAAGCGGCTGATCTTTGCCATATTTTTTGCGCAAAGCCATCAAACCGGGCATTTCTGTTTCTGCCAGTTCAATTTCCTTGCGACCCCAGGAAGCCAATTTCTGAAATTCCTGTTCGTTGTAGTCTTTCACTTTATACGGCAGTGAGTTGGTTTCAGTCGACATTCTCAATCCTTTTTGGTTCAATTGGAAAAGGGCGTTTTTGATTTGGGTTCAAGTGGAAACCGACTTGAATGATCGCATTATAGTTGCTTTACTTTAGCAGGCAAAATGGAACACCGATTGTTTACAGTGCGATTTACCAGTTTTTAATCAGCGGGTCTTAACTGTGGAGAAGCAGGTCAAGAACCTGATTCCACGACATAAGGCTTTTACCTCTTAATGCTGAATCTGACACCGTCAAATACAGGCGATCAAGCCTGCGAACTGCAGGCCCATGTTTCTACGATTTGTGCGAGTTGCCAATTTGACAGGTCAATGGTGTCTCCGCTGACTGCAAGATAGGCAAATCGAACCGGGCTGGCAATAGAAAATCCCGCTTTGTTGACCTGCAAAAACCATAATTTATACACTATAGAGGCCTTGCTCATTGAGATTTTAGATCAGAGCGAGCCTTTTTAAACCCTCTTCAGACAAGAAAATAAGATGCGAATCAGCGAATTATATAGTGCAGGCACATTTGGCCTTTCAGTGGAAGTGTTTCCTCCCAGAAATGAAAATGGGGACGAGGAGCTGTTTCGGACGCTGGAAGAACTGATCCGCTATCAGCCGGCGTTTGTCTCATGCACATATGGCGCGGGGGGGTCCACCAGTAAACGGACGATTGAATTATGTGAAATCATTCAAAATCGTCTTCGGAGCACGTCGACGGCACATTTTACCTGTGTCGCCTCCACACGGGATGAGTTGATCGAGTGGTTGCGAAGTGCTTCCGAAGCCGGCATCACTAATATCATGGCTTTACGCGGCGATCCTCCTGCCGGTCAGGAAACCTTTACCCCGGCCGATGGCGGATTAAAACACGCCGATGAACTGGTGTCTTTAATTCGGAAACATTTTCCCGATATGGGGATCGGCGTCGCCGGCTATCCGGAAGTACATCCTGAAGCGCCGGATGCTGAGACGGACCTGGCGAATCTGAAACGCAAAGTCGATGCCGGCGCGGATGCCGTTTATACGCAGCTCTTTTTTAACAATGTCCATTTTCACAATTTCCGTGAACGCTGTGTACGTGCCGGAATTCACTGCCCGATTATTCCGGGCATCATGCCGATCACCGAATTCCGTCGGATTCAACGCATCACATCCATGTGCAACACGGAATTTCCCGCGGCATTATCCAGCAAGCTGGAGGCGGTTCAGGACGATCTGGAGGCACAGTTTGAAATCGGTGTGGAATATGCGATCCAGCAATGCCAGGAATTGATCGATGATGGCGTATCCGGCATTCATTTTTATGCGTTAAATCGTTCGCAAGCCTGCAAACGCATATTTGATGCGCTCGGTTTTCACGAGACATAAGGTTTTTTGGATCAACAATTTCAGGTGTCTCTTGCTCTGCGGGTTTTGCATCCCTGTACTACCTCAACAAAGTGCGTGAGCTTTTCAGGGGGGCGAAGTCGGTTGCAGGCTTTGAAATTGCTGAACCAGATCCCGCCAGGCACGCGCCTGATTCTGATAACCAAGTGTTTCCAGATATACGACGATCTGATTTCCCAGTTCGACCGTCGGCGAATCTAACGCGCCACTGGAAACAATCTTATAGAGTTCGCGATGACTGGCAGCCAGCTTTTGTGTTTCCTGAAATTTCAACGCCGCATCGGCTTTTTTGCCCAGCGCCTGCAGGATCATTGCCTCCTGCTGCAGGTAATTGATCTGTTTTGCTTTGAGACGGGACGCTTCCTGAATCGATTTTAATGCAGCTTCTGTTTCTCCTGTCTGCAATTCCAGCCGGCTGAGTAACCAGTGCCAGCGATCATCCTGTTTCAGTTGTGTCTGAAATGATTCTGACCCATTCTGAATCTCTGCGAGAAGTTTTTTCAGCGTCTCCTGATCCCCCAGTTCGAGGTAAAACTCCAGGCAGATCAGCGTTGTTTCCAGATTTTCTGGCTGCAACCGACGCGATGCTTCCAGGAAGGTTTTGGCCTGCTCAATCTCACCCAGCTTCCAGTGAGAATTACCAATGGCCCGCATGATGGATGGTTGATTGGGTTTCACTTCGTTGATGCGATTCAGATTCCGAATGGATTCCTGTGCGATAGGTTTTTTGTGTTCGGAATTGAGTAAATGAAAGAGCAGCAGATATTTGTTCGGACAATAGTCAAGGCTGCGTTCGAGCAGGTCCTGTAATTCGCGCAGACGAAACTGATTGAAATAAAGCCACTGCAATTCGGTGACGGCTTCCTGAGAGCCGGGAGAGACTTCCAGATGCTGTTTCAAAATCCGTTCCGCTTCTTCCATCTGTGCAGTATTCTCATAACTGCGCGCCAAAGCGAACGAGGCGCGGAGATAATAAGGCGATGCGGTGTCAAAGCGGGAAAGCAACGAAATTGCTTCGGGATACTGTTTTTTGACGAAGTAACATTCACCGGCGATCAGATTTGCCTGAGGCTGATCCGGTTCGAACCAGCGCAGCCAGTGCAATTGATCAAGTGCCGCATCTGGTTGCCGCTCGGCCAGCAGTCTTTGTGCGCGGCTGAGAGAGACCTGCGCATTGGAACGCACATTCCAGCCGGCAAAAAAATATACGGCGAGAGGCAACAGGATCAGCGTGACAGCCAGGATCACAAAGAGTCGTTTCTTCAATCGTGAAATTCTTTCAGACAGGATTCTGGATGAGGAAAGCGAGGAGCCGCATCTTACCATTTCAGTGTACGCGGTGATGTGGTCCGCTGCAATCAGGGAATCAGAGGATTGCGGAAAGTTGTGTCCTGAAATCAACGCCCGTATGATGGTGTCTCTGCGTGATTTCAGTGATCGTCCGGCAGGATCAGTTCCATGCAGCAATAGATTACGTCAAACTCAGCAAAAACAAGGAACATCATGAGTAAGCCGCTTAATTTCAAACAGGAACTGACTTGTGTATTCGGACAGCCGATCGCAGAAAATCCGAGCCAATGCATGATGGAGGCAGCTTACAACGACTGCGGCCTGGAATGGCGGTATCTGACGATTGAAGTCGCGCCGGAGAACCTGGAACAGGCGGTTGGCGGACTGCGGGCGATGGGCTTTCGAGGCGCGAACTTGACCATCCCGCATAAAGTCGCCGTGATTCAATACCTCGATGGCATCAGTGACGCGGCCGCGATGATGGGGGCCGTCAACTGCATCGTTCGTAAAGGCGATCAACTGCTGGGCGAGAATACAGACGGCAAAGGTTTCGTGCAGTCCTTAAAAGAACTGACGGATCCTGCGGGCAAAAAAATCGTGATGTTTGGTGCCGGCGGCGCTGCCCGTGCGATCGGCGTGGAAACCGCTCTCTCAGGAGCCGCCGAGATTACAATCGTCAACCGCAGCGTCGAGCGCGGCGAAGCACTCGTTCAACTGTTAAGCGAAAAAACGGATGTGCCTGTTTCATTCACTTTATGGGACGGCGATTATATTCTCGCCGAGGATGTTGATGTCGTGATCAACGCGACCTCTATCGGTTTGTATCCCGACGTCGACGCGATCTTCCCGCTCGATTTCAGTTCGCTCAAATCAAACATGATCGTTTCCGACGTAATCCCCAATCCCCCCGAAACCCACCTGCTCCGCGAAGCCGCCAGGATTGGCTGTCCGACTCTGGACGGCTTAGGCATGCTCGTCAATCAGGGCGTGATCGGTTTTCAACTCTGGACCGGCGTGGACCCAGATCCAAAGGTCATGCGGGCGGCACTGGAAGACGTTTTCGGAATCAAGTAATGCACCCCGGTGGCACACGATGAACTTTTTCATAATCGCAGCCAGGAAAACTGAGTCTGATGAAACATTTTCGCGAATATCAGGCAGTGCAGCAGGCGGCAAAACAGACGTTGTCTGAGCTCACAGACTTTATATCTCCCTCAGCGACCGAGGCAAGTATTGCTGCATTTGCTCAAACGCGGCTGGCAGATTTGGGCTGTCCTGAGACCTGGTATTATGCCTGTCCGGCGTTTGTGCTGTTGGGGAGCCGGAGTTGTCTGTCGATTTCCGGTAGCGATTATGTTCCCGCTACTGAGTCGGTAGGTGAAACGAATCTGATCACGGTTGATCTCAGCCCCTGTAAAAATTCGCTCTGGGGAGATTGTGCGCGATCTTTTGTTGTGGAACAGGGCAAGGTCGTGAGCAATCCCGTCAACGCGGAGTTTCGACGCGGACTGGAGGTCCAGCAGAGATTGCACTCCCGATTTCTGAGTTTTGTCACTCCAGACACGACGTTCGGCGAATTATTCAGATTTGTCAATGACTTGATCACAGCCGAGGGTTTTGAGTGTCTGGATTTTCTAAGTAATGTGGGGCACAGTATTGCGTCAGACCTGAAAGGCCGCCTGTTTATCGAGGCGGACAGCCAGAGTCGCCTGGGCAGTGTCCCCTGCTTTACTTTGGAACCTCATATTCGAGAAAAAGGAGGAAGCTGGGGTTTCAAGCACGAAAATATCTATTACTTTGATGAACGGGGACAGGCCGTGGAACTTTAGTTGAGCTTCTGAAATCAGTGACGTTCTAAAATCACCGTTCTGGAAAAATACGTTTATGAAAATCCGCGCCAAAGTGATTATCTCACTGATCAATCAGAAGCAGGTGTTACTTTCAGAAGGATATGATCCGGTACGTGATTTTCGTTTCTATATTCCTGTAGGCGGTGGCGTGGAATTTGGCGAGACGTTGGAGGCGGCTGCGAAACGGGAACTCTCCGAGGAACTGGGAGTGACCGGGCATGAGCTGGAATTCCTGAATTTTCATGAATCCCTTTTTGAATTTCAGGGAATTCCCGAACACGAAATCATGTTTCATTATCTCTGTGCGATCGATGATGCTGTCAGAGAAACGTTGCCTGAGACGGGAACAGAGTCGGACGGCGAGCCCTTTCAAATTTCATGGTTGTCACGAATTGAACTGGACGCGGTGAGAGAGAAGATCGTGCCGCCATTGATTTTTGATGACCTCAGCAGCAGGCTGCTTTAATTGATTATTTTTGAAATGCGTTTCGGACGAGTCAGCACTTTGTTAAGACGATCTTTGAGGAACACATGAAAAAACAAGAACTCTATCCGACGTTAATCAATTGGCCGTTTCTGATCGGGAGCTGTCTGATCGGGTTTTGTGTCCGATATGAAATCGGCGGAGTTCCTTTCGGGTTGCTGTTTGCTTTGATGGCTGTTGCCTACGAGAGTATTCGAGTCTACCGCATTGTAATTCAACTCGAAGACGAAGTAACGCTGGCTCAAATTCGGAGCTACTATGCAAAAGACATGGCCCGTAAATGGATTTCCTGGCGAGATCAAGTGCGCGGAATAAACGCGTTTATTCAAAACAAAACGGAATAATTTTCAACCAGTTGTCTATCCAAGCCAGCAGTGAAAGATCGGTTTCGAATTGCCCTCAAGCTGCAGGTGGGAAACCGAGTTGAATCGCTGGATCCCCAAACGCAAGTAGTGCGAACTCAGACGGTTGAAATCCGGTCTGACTTAAAAACCGGTGTGACAAAACGCATTCATTGCGGCGGTCCACTGTGGCTGGAATTGAAACTGGAAAAGAAAATTGATTGACTTTCCAATCAGCGACGTAGCATAATAAACGAGTGTTGTAAGTGATATTTCTTCTGGACGACGTGAAGTGAGGGTAAGATGAAAAATTACCAAATACAACGTAAGCAGTACTGGATTTTCCTGGTGGTTTTCAGCCTGTGTGCCCTACTCGGCTTTTCGGGTGTACTCGCCGCAGATATCTTCATGCCGAATAATCCGGGAGGAGATCTGGGGCGATTGACGATGTATCGCTATTTGGGAACGGCGTCCGTCGCCTGGATCTGCATTGCGGTCTGGTCTGGATACAAACTCAAAGTCTCACACTGACAAAAACGAGTCGAACGGTGGCAACTTGCTTGAGTCATGTTTATCAGCAAGTGGCTTGTCTTACTTCTGGCTTAGCGATTCGATGTAGGGAAGTTCTTCGACATTTCCCAGGCCGAAGACCTGCAGGAAGCGGGCGGTGGTGATGTAGTTGACTTCCGTTTTGCTGTCTGTTTCGCGTTCAATGGCGATCAGTTCGCGTCTTAAAAGCTGGCGCAGGATGCCGGCGGCTTTGTCTTTGCCGGCTTCGACGATGGCGTCTTTCGTGATCGGCTGGTGGTAGGCGACGAGCGCCAGCACTTCCAGCGCGTCCTGTGAGAGCTTGACCTCTTTCGGACCAAAGCCGTAAACGCGGTTGCGGATGCGTTCGAAATCGTGGCGCAGAATGAGCCGGTAGCCCCCTTCTTCCATGCGGATTTCGTAAGGCCGCGCTTCATCATTGTATTGACGGTTCAGGTCATCCAGTAAATCGTCAACGTACGAGGATGAGTATTCATCGTTCAGCAGTGAGCACAGCTTCTTGGTTGTTAATGGTGAACCGCCTACGAACAAAGCGGCTTCGATGATCTGCCGCGGAGGAATACGCGCTTCCCGTTTTGTATGCGAACCGGTCGACTTCTGGGTGGCTGCCTGCGCTTTGTCTAATTCCTCAAGCTCATCGGCGGGGAGTTCAGGGAGTTCCAGATCCCGTTCGACGGCTTCCAATGCCTCGATGGCTCGTTCGAAGTCGGCGTCCAGACTTTCATCGATCGGACCACTGGACGCGAAGGCGGCCAGAAAATCATCCTCGTTGGACACCGTTTCGTTGACTTCAGGTAGTTCTTCTTCCAGAGACATTCCCTCAAATCCTTTCAGGGAATCAGAGATCGAAGAGCGTGTCTGCTGACACGCTTCTTGCTTGATGACGACGCTGCTATTGATTTAACGCCAGCAGATAAGTCTCCCAGTCGGCCTGTTTTTGTAAAGCGGCTTTCCGGGCGGTTGCGTTATTGTGCATGTTTGCCTTCAATTGATCAACCTTTTTTTGGCAATGCGGGCAGTTTGCTAAATGCGCTTCGACTTTCTGGGTCGTTTCCTGGTTCAGTTTATGCGCGACGAAATCTTTCGCGTGCTCAAGCACTTCCTTGCAATACAGGCCCCCCGGACAGGCTTTATTGGCGACTCTTTCCGCAGGCGGAGTGGGAGAACTTGAGAGCTGATCCAAGCCCAGAAAACCAACCAAACCCACAGCCATACAAACGGTTACGATTTCCGCACCCGTGATCAAGTGGCCGATCTGTTTTCGTTTTTTCATCACTGACACAAAATCGCCCAGATCGCCTGGTGCGCAGGCGTGCCACTCAGTTTCTGAAGCCTGTTGATGTTCGGTCGGATTGTTTTTGTTCATGTCAAAACCTCCTACTCAAGCGTAGGAATTGTACCTTGTTTTATTTCGGGAAATGTTCCCTGTCCTGTATTATCGTTTGCGTCACCCATTTTATCTGTGAGATAGCATACAGATCATTCACAATCATCATCTAAAAAATTCGTCAATGGCCTGGAAAAAACCGGGCCGTTACGCTTCTGCTCCTCGTAACAGGTATTCTCCGGACTGGTCGGGTTTGGCCTGCAAAGCTGGTGTGAGTTTAAAATCGATCGTATGAGCCAGATGCTGTGCTTTTCTCAAGATGATTTGCCGTTTCTGGATATCAATACTGCGTTCGTCCTGCATTTCGCCGAGCAGCACGGTCACCGTCTCGCGTGTGCTGCCGATAATACTGGCCAGTTCCTGATGCGAAAGTTTGATGTTGATCAACACGCCCTGCGAAGTCAGACGGCCATATTTTTCCGCCAAATCGAGTAACAGATAGGTCAAACGGTCACGGTTCGAGCGGAACAGTAAGGATTTCAGTCTTTGTTCCACGCGTTGACGCCGCAATCCCATCAGTTTGGTCACACCCAGAGAGACTGTGGCGTGTTGCTCCATCAGCGTCTGAATGACCGGACCTGGGATGCGAAGAATCGTCGATTTCAGCATCGCTTCGGCATATTCTTCGCGTTCACCGCCACCCAGTATTGCTAACTCTCCGAAGAGTTCACCGGGTTCGATCAATGCCAGAAGTGCCTGCTTTCCCTCGCCGGTAATGTGATAGAGCTTGATTCTCCCTGCGAGCAGCAGGAACACGGAATCGCTGCTTTCCGTCGGGAGGTATACCAGATTCCCCCGACCGAATTGCCGTACGGAAGAGTTCCGTTCGACGTGCGCGATTTGATCCTGGCTCAGCCGTTCAAACAAATCACAGTTCTTCAGATACCAGAAATTTTTGTCCATTCAGACGTACCTTGGTCCTGTCTCAGTAAAGAACAGGGGTTGGCAGGAATTAACTGCCAGGGGTCACAAGCCGAAAGAAAATCGAAACGAATCCAATTATAATATATAGGGATGGAACTCCTTTTGAGAACCCCCGTTTCAGGGAATCAAGCCATTTTTCCGCCGGGGCCTCGATGGGAATGCGGTTTTGAAGGGGGGAATACCGTCAAAAAGGCTGTTTTTTCAGGAGTTCCTTGACGATTTGCCGGGGCGCACCAATATCCAGAACGTGCACGGTTCCCGTAAATTGTTTCGATTCCGATAACGCGAAACCTTTTTTTTCCGCCACAAACGTCGCTGTTTGACTGGCGGTGACGCACGTCCCGAGCGGTTTTCCCGTGTCACAATCGAGGCCGGAAGGGACGTCGATGGCTAATTTGTTTCCCTCAGCTTCGTTCATGATTTGAATCGCGGTGGTAAAAGGGGGGCGAAGGATTCCCTGAACGCCGGTTCCCAACAGTGCGTCGACAATCCAGTCTGCCTTGCTGAGAAACGCGCGAAATGCCTCCGGGTGATTGAAATCAGCATCGGACTGGATGGAAATGCCCATCCGTGAAGCGACGTGATAGTTAATCGCCGCATCCCCCTTGAGTTGAGCGGGGTCGGCCAGCAGGTAGATTTGCACCGGAATGCCGGCGTTATCCAGGTGGCGGGCGATGACAAATCCGTCGCCCCCGTTATTGCCTTTGCCGGCGCAGATTTTGACGGGGCCGGTCACACCGAGTGATATGAGCAACTCAAACACGCCCCGCCCGGCATTTTCCATGAGTGCGATTCCGGGCAGCCCGAACTCTTCAATGGTGCGCCGATCCACGCTGCGGACTTCTTCGCGGCTCAGTCGTTCAATAGGGGGCATTTTTTCCTCGTTTGGCGAATCAGAAGGAGCTGATTGAATCAAAAACGGTAAAAAATCGATCAAAGTAAGTTTATAAACAGTGGTTACGGGGTTTTCACCAGCGTGAAATTAAATTACGATCATGGCTAACGCGGGCAGCACTTCTTCCCGACCCTTTTAAAAATGGAAAAAACGTTAGTCTCCAACAGGATACTTCTGGAGAGTCAGCTGTGATAGATGAATATTCTGACCGATGGGCTCTGATTACAGGTGCTTCATCTGGAATAGGCTTGGAATTTGCGCACCGCCTGGCTGCACGGGGCATGCATCTGGTACTGACGGCGCGTCGCCAGGAGCAGTTGGAAGAACTGGCTTCGGAACTTTTAACCCGTCATGGGACCAAAACAGAAGTCATTGTGCTGGATCTTTCCGAGCAGGAGTCGCCCCGCAAATTATATGATGAAGTCAAACGGCGTGGCGTGGAAGTAGAGCTGTTGATTAATAACGCCGGGTTCAGTGTCGTTTCGGATGTCGCCTCCACCGATCGGGAACGGGTGATGCAGATGGTGCGGCTGAATATTGGTGCTTTGACCGATTTGACTTACTTTTATCTGCCGGAAATGATGGAACGGGGGCACGGCGCGATTATCAACATCGCCTCGGTGGCTGGGTTCCAGCCTGTGGCTTATATGTCGTCGTATGCGGCCAGCAAAAGTTATGTCCTGCATTTCAGCGAAGGACTCTGGGCGGAAGCACGCGACAAAGGGGTGACGGTAACTGCGCTCTGTCCGGGTACGACTCAGACCGAATTTTTTGACGTGGCCGGCGTGGAAGGCTGGCTGAAAAAACACCGGTTTCAGACTGTGGATCAGGTGGTCAAAACGGGCCTGAAAGCTCTGGAGAAAAAGCGGCAGTATTCCGTTTCAGGCTGGGGTAACTACTTTCTGTCGTTACTGGTCCGGATTGCAACCCGGCGGACTGTGGTAGTCGAGTCGATGAAGTATTTTCGTCCGCAGCCTCAAAAAGGCAAGAAATAGGATACAGGATTACACGTTTGGTGTGTTTCCCATTCCATTTGCGTTCCGTCTGATGTTTTTTTAGCCGATTTTGTTCTGAAAACAGTCCGGCAAGTTGACGGTGTGACGCGAAACCAAGTATAACAGTCGTTCCCATTTTTGGAATTTCGGAGAAGGTATATAGATGGCTTCCAAGTCAAAAATTGAAAAACAAAAAAGAAACGCAAAGCTTGTCGAAAAGTACGCAGTAGTCCGAGCAGAACTGATTGCCAAAGGCGATTATGCAGGTCTGGCGAAACTGCCACGTAGTTCCAGCAAAACACGTCTTCGTCGTTTATGCCAACTGACCGGTCGTCCCCGTGGTAACTACCGGAAGTTTCAGATTTCTCGTATCGCATTGCGAGACATGGCTTTAGATGGCTTAATCCCCGGCATGAAGAAATCAAGCTGGTAAGCTGGTCTTTCGAATGAGATTGAAGAATGTTCTTCAGTCCGCGCCAGCAATTTAAAAACAGCGTCGCCCCGATTTGGGTGTCCCATGTAACGACGCTTTACAAGGAAAAACAAAATGTCAGTCGGTTTATCGCGAAAAGAGATTGTCAAGCGACGGAAAAAACGAGCTCGTCTGAAAAAGAAGCTCAAATGCCGGTTCTGTCCGGATGGAAATATTCCACGTCCCGTATATGTCGATTACAAGGATCTGAGAACCCTGCGTTCTCTCCTGGATCGTGAAGGACGCATTTTACCCCGCCGTCGTACTGGTACTTCCGCATTGTACCAGCGAGCAGTCCGCCGTGCCGTATTACGAGCCCGTTTCATTGGCTTGTTGTCTTTCATTGCGGAAGACTAAGCGACACGCGTTCGATTAAAATAGAAAAAAGGCTTTGGACTCATCTCCAAAGCCTTTTTTATGCGCGAGTTCCCGGGACGGTATGAGCGATGCACTTCGTGCAAGCAGAACTTACCAGTGCAGTCCGGTAGGAAAGGAATCTGTTTGGAATGAGTCAAACAGGCTGTGTTCACGTTTATCGTCCTGATCGAGCGTGGCTTCGGCACAGGACTCTTCCGTTTCCCAGATGACGACTTTGACGGCCTGCACACCGAGTTCGTTCAGCACGCTCGGACAAACTTCATCCAGTAGATAGCGGGCCATATTTTCCGCAGTCGGATTATAAGGCAGTACGAAGTATTTGGTCGGTTCGACCATACGGATCGCATTCAGGCCGTTCTCGTCTTCGATGTTCAGCAGAAAACCGTGATCCCAGTTTTCATCGATCCAGCCTTTGAGCAGCGATTTCAGCTGTGCAAAGTCGATAATACGTCCGACGGCATCGGTTTCCGGGCCGGTGACGTAGAAGTCAGCGACATAATTGTGCCCGTGAAAAAACTGGCACTTTCCTTCATGGCGAAAGAGACGGTGTCCCGCATTGAACTTGACCCGACGCATGATTGTCATACCCATGATACTCACTCGACCTTTTGATTGACCTGAAATACTTCTAAAAAATGCTAACTGTCCAGCAGAGATTTCATGCCCTGCGTCATGATGGCGTCTATTTGGGGATCACAGAACGCGACACTCACTTCATAACCGCCTGCCGGATACTCTTCAGCAACGGGAATATACCACGGGCCCCCATCGCCATAAGCGGCCGTCGCAATGAACTGATCTGGCTGAATGCTCTGGGCCCGAAGCTGGTATTCAATAAAACTCTCCGCCGGTAGATGCAGCGTTTTGATGTCATTCATCTGCAATGAACTCAGTGTAATCGGAATTTTTTTCTGCACCCGCTGCAGCCAGGCGAGCATGAAGGAAGGACGATTTCGATTCACCACACTGTTGTCTTTATTGGAGATCGTCTTCTTTAATTCCTCTTCGTTGAACGTGCTGCTGACCGGAGGCAGAATGTCGTGCGTTTTCCAGGTGACCTGACCGACCGGTTCGGGCTTTAACTGTTTCTCGGAAGCAATTATGCCGTCGTAGATCCGGCGGGCGAGAATTCCGCGCATTTCATGCGAGCCGTCATTATATTTTCCGGCAGAAATATTGCCGGCACAACCCGTGAAATAAATGTGGGTGCAGCCGGGTTCTTCCTGCTGGCGCTGCTTGCGGGCGATGCCGGTAAAGTCGCTGCTGACGCGACCGTCGCCGTAATAACTCATGGGGTGTGTGGAATAATAATGGCAGGAAACCAGCTTCTGATCTTTATTATAAAAGGCGATCGTTTTCAAGAAGGGGTCAATGGTGCCTTCGGTCATGCTGCGCAGTGTTTCGTCTTTGCAGCTGCTGCCCCGCATACGGACGATCTTGCCATTCTTGTCCCGATCAATGCGACGGTTCGAGGCGACTTTGTCGACTTTACCTTGACTGTGCGCCACGTGTGTTACCGGCTGTGCCTTCGGAATCGCTACGGAGACGGCTTTGCGGGCTTTGTCCAGACATTCGTTGAAAAAATCCAGTTCGATCACATGCGGCAGATCGCCTTGTTCGAGCACGATCTGTTCGGCATTCAGGCAGGCAAACGGCGCGTTGTGCTGATGCACGCATTGCACGGCGACACGGTCGATCGTCGTTTCGGCTGCGTCCGCCAGGGCTTTCCGCCATGCGATGTGCGCGTCGTTTAACAGTCCCGTCCAGTCAACGGCACAGACCACGATCGGCTTGCCTGCACCCAGTAGAACATAACCGATTGCTTCCAGTGAATCATCGTAGCCGACGACCGGTTTGATCCAGCCGCCACACAGTGAGTGACCTTTTGGAGGCGATACGTCAAAGCGAAAGGCCGCGATATGCAGATTCGGATTCCGGCTGGTTTCCGACTGGTCCGCAAAAGCCCACTCGCCCAGTGAAAACGCACTTCCTGTGGCACCCAGGGATGCAGCGAGAAAATCGCGTCGACTGAAATGGCTCATAAGTCACCTGTGATTCTGGTTACACCGATTACAGTTTGGTAGGGTTGGGAGCGTCTCCATAGACTACTTTGGGGTCGAATACTTTTTCTGTTTCGGTAAATTGCAGCTCAAGACCTTTGTCCTGCATTTCCTGACTCACGGGAACGCGACGGTAAAAGCAGGATCGATAACCGACGTGGCAACTGGCGCCCCCCTGGACGTCCACTCGCAACCAGACAGTGTCCTGGTCATCGTCGATCAGCAGCGCTTTCACTTTCTGGACGAGTCCGCTGGTGGCCCCTTTGTGCCACAACACCTGGCGACTGCGGCTCCAATAGACGGCTTCTCCGAGTTCAATGGTTTTCTTCAGGGCTTCTGCATTCATGTAGGCGTGCATCAGCAATTCGCCGGAAGCAAAATCGGTGGTGACGACCGGAATCAAACCGTCCTTATCAAATTTGGGAGCCAGTTCATTGCCTTCTTCCACCTGCTCGACTGAAGCCCGTTCAGCGAATTGAATTCCATCTGACATGTTTGTCTTTCCTCACTTCGTTACGATCGTTATCTGACGGTGGAGAAAATCTCCACGAAATACTATCCCGAAATCGGGTTTTTTGTCGCGTTTTCAGAGTCATTCGGTCCATTTACCATAGATGCTCTGCGACCACGGTCTGGTTGAATGTGCTCTCACTTTTCGGGTTTTGGATTTCCTCAGGGATCGGATGAATCATCGATCCTTTCGAGTAACACAGCCTGGCAGGATATATCATATGCAAAGCACGATGTCAGGCACATGATCTACAGCGTTGTCCAAGCGGAAATCGAAAAATTTCCTGCTTACAGGTACGATTTTACATCTTTAAAATAGTAAACCCAATGGTGGGGCAGGTCAGTAGTTTCGGCGGGGATTTTAAGAGGTTTCGCAGAATAATCGGATTTCACCAGCAGATAAGTATACATGCGCAATCTTTAACAGAGATGGGAGTCAGGCTGACAGTGTGTTGTTCTGACTGATAAGAGAGGTTCTACTTTGAAAAGTTCGCAGAATTGAGGGTCAATTCACGGATTTCTACCTGTAAATATGTGACATAGCTGCGATTCGCTCTTTCACCAGATTGCGAAATGGACGGGGCGAGAGGACTTCGGCCTGGTCGCCAAAACTCAGCGCCCAGTCGGTGATGCGTTCCAGGCAGTCGACACGGGCACGAAATTCAATCGCGCCCCCTGTCAGTTTTCTGATCTCCTGAGATTCATCCCACTTCATCAGGGAGACATGATCAGCGACACTCTTCTCAAAGCGGATTTTGACGGGAAACGTTTTGCGGGAACGATGTGTGGGATCCCATGAGCTGCCCAGGTAGCGGTCCAGATTGAAGCGGGATGGTTTCTGGAATGTTTCGTCGAGGACTTCCAGTTTCATGATTTTCAGAATCGGCAAAACTTGAATTCCTCGATCAATGGAAGATCGACCGACCACATACCATTCCCGATTGGAATAGAAAATATGGTACGGGCTCAGCATTGTCGAAATGGTTTTCTGCTCTTTGGGGCACGTGTATTGAATTCGGACGTTCTTTTTTCCAATCGTCGCTTTGAACAGGTTTTTATAGTGAATCCCATTGCACGAAGACGGATTGAAAGGCGGGAACCAGATGGAAATGGATTGAGCGGCGTCGATGACATTTTCTCGTAATGTATCGGGCAGACTATTCAGAACCTTGGTCGATGCCGATCTGGCAATTTGATGAATCGGCAGGCCGACGATGGTTTTATCGAGGTTCTGACATAAGACGAGAAGCGCGAGGACTTCTTCGGATGTCAGATCCTTGAAATTCAGGATCGTCCGCCAGGGGAGCGTGTATCCCTGTTTTTCTTCGTCATACAGGACATAGATTCCGGACTCCTGCAGCGTGCTCAGGTCTCGAAATACGGTCCTGCGGCTGACATCACATTCGTTCGCAAGTTGCGCAGAATTATAAACTCGCCCCGACTGTAACAACGCAATCAGTTTCAGGAGACGATGAATTCGTCCAGCCACCATTGATTATCTTTTGAATGCTTTCCACTGGCCTGGACAGTGGCGGGTTTTCAAACCCGAAAACTCAGGTGGAATTGCCTGCCCCTGTCTCGCGAGATTGGAATTTCGGAAACAAAAGCAACAAACCAGCACTTGAAAACAACAATCGATGGAGATGGGCATCGATACGAATTCATTGCGTATGAAAATCAGCGGTAGCATGTTCTTCAACAGCAGACTTCGCCTCAATCTAGCATGAATTTACGATAGAAAGTAACTGAAATCAAAATGGAATTCAAAAAAAATCAAACGCACC
>NZ_CALFPF010000408.1 GCF_937919775.1 uncultured Gimesia sp. | reverse complement strand
GGTAAAAAACGAGTTCGTTCTTCCGGGGTCGGCATCCGACAGGTTTCATGTTTGCCAAACAGCCGATATCGCGAGCCTGCGACGAGTCGATAACCGAGGTTCCTGATTGGTAAAGGAATCACCCACACCATCCATCCCAACAGGTTCCAGGGAAATGGCAGCAGCCACAGTAGTCTGACGATCGCAGCCGAACGTCGATAAAGTCGTTTCCCATCCGCAGGTCGAAAAATAACCGTATCGATATTTTGAATATCTTCTTCACGCAAAAGTTGTTTAGCGGTCTCTCCCTGTAACGGGGAATACAGCAGCCGCGCTTGCCTGTCCCGGGCAATCGCAAAATCTACACTGCTGTTACACAAACCACAGACACCATCAAAAAACAGGACTGGCTTATTCAACCCGGACCTCGCTACGCGCGGCTCACCCGCATCTGCTGTCGGAGAAACACGCTCTGAAGACAGTTCGGAAGAAGCTGTCAGATCAACGGACGTTGATTCACTCATGGATGCTCTATCGAAACCTCAAAAGACTTTTAGAGAACCGGGTTGAAACACCAAAATACCTGCCGCACCTAATAGTATACGTAACAAGCAGTTAACTCTAGTTGTTTTTTACCGCTTTCACCGGAATCGCCGCAAATATCGGAACCAGCCGGGAAGGATGACACACAAGCGTTCGCTCGCATCATTTCCTTCTGTCGTTTCCTGAATTCTCACGCTACAATAAAAGAAGTGACAAAACAGAAGCGCCGTTGGCAGGGCTTGCTTCGCCGTTTTCTTCCGCAAGAGAGTTTCATGCACACGCCGTCTGCACAATCTGGTCCGCAGTCTCACTGGAACAGAGGGCTTGGTGTATCCACACTGTTTCACCTGGTCCTCATTTGTGGATTCGCAATGATCGTGCAACGGGCAGAAACGCTTCCCTCATCTTCTGCCAATACGATTCAAACGCGCTGGGCCCCCCCTCAGGAATCAGCGCCCCCCGTGATCCTTCAATTGACAGCGGTCACAACAAAACAGGAAAACGCATCGAGTGCACCGGTACTTTCAAAACTGCCGCCGATCCTGGATCGCAGTTCCGCCCCTGATACGCAGTTGCTTTCATCGTCTTTAGAAGGGCCCCTGCCTCAGATAATTCAGCAGGAAGAGTCGCTCACAACCAAATATGCTGCTGACATCGTTGGCGCATTATTGACCTCATCCGCAATCGGCAATGCCAGTTCCGGGTCGGGAAATGGCACGGGAAACGGTGATTTTTTCGGCCTGAAACCCAAGAGCAAGAAAATTGTCTATGTCGTCGATTCCTCAAAAAGCATGAATTTTCCTCATGAAAGCGTGGGAAAAACAAGACTGGGGCGGGTCAAACTGGAACTTGCCAAATCGATTCTCGCCATGGATGAACATCAACAGTTCTTCGTGATCTTCTTCAGCGATTTCGCAATTCCGATGCCCGCCCGCCAGCTCCAGCCGGCAACCCCGCAATCGAAGCAAAAATTTCTTTCCTGGGTCGCCAGAGTGCCCGGCGTTGGAACGACTGAACCGCTGGAAGCCTTGATCCTGGCACTGCGTCTCCAGCCGGACACGATTTATTTCCTGACGGACGGGCAATTCAATCCCTCCGTCGTCAGGGCGTTCAACAAAGTGGCTGAGAACACACACCGCAATCAGACCATCATCGTCAACGGCATCTGTCTGGGAAATCGCGAAGGCGAACAACTCATTCGCGAACTCGCAGAAAAAAATTCGGGAACTTACACCTTTATCCCTTGATTCCGCCCCTACCCACATCACAAACGTACACCAATTAATTTTCTCTGACAGAAACTTACTGGCAGCTAATATCTAAGTCTTTACAGAGAAATACTTTTTGGCATAGTATGCCCCCAGATTTTATCACGGCATTTTTCGCGTGATAATTTCAACCATTCTTCGCCTTCAATGAAGGAAGCAATTTCATTGCATCTCTTTCAATTATCTTTCTGAACCGAACCAGGCAGCAAAAGTCTGATAAAATCTGAGACTGGCTGACAGTGGCATCGTAATATCTGGATCTCTACAAAAATGAATTCAATCAACTCCGAAGAAACAGATACTCAGATGATCGAGGACGGCAAAGGAACATTGAATTCGCCCTCATTCCTGGCACTGTTAGGAACCCAGTTTCTGGGAGCGATGAATGATAATATGTTTCGCTGGTTTATCATTCCCATCGGAAAACCAATCATCGGCGATGCAGAGGCGCTTTCACTGGGCCTGGCCTGCTTTACCCTGCCTTATCTCCTGCTGGCCAGCGTAGCCGGTTATCTTGCTGACCGCTTCAGTAAGCGCACGGTGATCGTGGCCTGTAAAATCGCTGAAATCATCATCATGGCCTTAGGAATCTGGGCCATCCAACTCGGCAATCTCTATCTGCTCTTTTTTATCGTCGCTTTGATGGGCTGTCAGAGTGCGCTGTTCGGGCCGGCGAAATTTGGCTGTATACCCGAAATGTTGCGCGACAACCGCCTTGCCAAAGGCAACGGTCTGATGGGACTGATTACCGTCGTCTCTTCCGCGTTCGGATTTATCGCAGGTAACTATCTCTATCATATCACACAACCAAGTCTCACACGCCCAGGTTCATTCACCGACATCAGCATCGCAGCCATAGCGCTGGTCGGAGTGGCAGCACTTGGTACTTTGGTCAGCCTGAAAATTCGAAAGCTGGCACCCGCTGCGCCAGAGCGCGCATTTCCGTTTAATCCCGCTAAAGAGACATTGCATCAGATGCAGCTCCTCTCCAGCAGCACTCCCTTGCTCAGAACAGCACTGGGAGTCGCCTTTTTCTGGATGCTGGCGTCGATGGCGCAGATGAACGTTGATACTTATGGAATTCGCGAGCTGGGGCTCTCCCAAAAAGACATCGGCCCCCTGCTGGGTATCCTGGTAGCGGGAGTCGCTGCAGGAAGTATCCTCGCGGGAATCTGGTCTGCTGGACGAATTGAGCTGGGAATCGTACCGATCGGGGCAGCCGGGATTGTCGTCACGTCCCTGCTACTCTTCTTCACAGGCAGTAGTGTAGACCCCGGACCGGAAAGCAATTCACACATCTATTATTTATTATCCCTGCTCTGGCTCTTCCTGCTTGGCGTCAGTTCCGGATTGTTTGACATCCCCCTGGAAACCTTTCTCCAGCACCGCAGCGACGTGGAAACACGGGGCAGTATTCTGGCAGCAGCCAATTTTCTGGCGTTTACGTTTATTCTCGTGGCCTCGGGAGTATTTTTCGTGATGCAAAAATACCTCCAGATGTCTGCCAGCCAGATTTTTATGGTGCTGGGTCTCCTCACCATTCCCGTCGGCATTTATATCTTCAAACTGCTTCCCAATGCCACGATTCGAGCCATCGTCTGGATGATCAGTCGAACCATCTATAAATTGCGCGTATGCGGACACGAAAACCTGCCTCATAAAGGAGGCGCACTCCTGGTTGCCAACCATGTTTCCTGGCTGGATGGCGTCTTCCTGATTCTCACCTCATCTCGCCCGGTCAGAATGATTGCCTTCTCGACTTACGTGCAGAACCCGTGGGTAAGATGGCTGACAGAGTTATACAATACGATCCCCATCAATGTCGAAGAGGGACCAAAAGCCTTAATGCGTTCCATCAAAGATGCCCGAACTGCCATCGAAAATGGAGAACTGGTCTGTATCTTCGCAGAAGGTAGATTGACCCGCTCCGGATATCTCCAGCCATTTCAGTCTGGCTTAATGAAAATTATCAAAGGAACTGGCGCGCCCGTGATTCCCGTCTATATCGACGAACTCTGGGGGAGTATTTTCAGTTTTCACGGCGGCAAGTTTTTCTGGAAATGGCCCCGAAGATGGCCATACCCGGTTTCTATTCGTTTTGGACAGCCGATACTTCACCCGGAAAATGAAAAACACGTTCAGAAGGTTGTTCAAAACCTGGGCATCGAAGCTGCCGATTTTCGAAAGACGTATCAAATGATTCCACCAAGACTGTTTCTCAGAAAATGCAAAAGCCGACCATTCAAACAAAAAGTAGCCGACTCAACAGGCGTGGAGATTTCCGGCGGAAAATTACTGACCGGCGCGCTGTTGATTAGACGGCTACTCAACAAATATGTTTTAAAACGCGAAGAAAAAATGGTCGGCGTTCTGCTCCCCCCTTCTGTGGGTGGCTGTGTCGTCAACGCGAGCCTGGCGATTTCCGGCCGTGTTCCGATCAATTTGAATTACACGCTTTCTGACAGCGACATCAATTACTGCATCCAGGAAGCAGGCATCAAAACGGTATTGACCAGCGAGAAGTTTCTGGAAAAAAGACCCATCGACATGGATGCCAATGTGGTACTTCTGGATGAAGTGAAACTAAAGGCATCCCTGTTTGACAAGCTGATCTGCTTAGGCATGGCGTATCTCGTTCCCGCATGGATCATCGAACGACTCATCGGTTTAAAAAACGTTGATCCGGACGAATTGAGTACGGTAATCTTTACTTCCGGTTCAACCGGTCGCCCGAAAGGCGTGATGCTGACTCATCACAATATCGTCTCGAATATCAATTCAGCCGATGATTTACTGCACCTCTCGTCGAAAGACTGCATTCTGGGAATTTTGCCGTTCTTTCATTCATTCGGATATACCATTTCGCTCTGGATGCCTTTTATCCGGAATATGGGAGCCTGTTTTCACTTTAACCCCACCGATGCGCGCACCGTCGGAAAAATGGTGGAGAAATACAAGGTCACGCTCTTCGCCTCCACCCCTACCTTCTTAAGACACTATTTAAAACGCTGCACTCCCGAGCAGTTCAAAACTCTGGAGATCGTAATCACGGGCGCAGAGAAACTGCCGCAGAGTCTCGCTAAAGAATTCGAGGAAAAATTCGGCATCTTCCCGACAGAAGGTTATGGCACCACGGAACTCTCTCCCGTCGCTGCTGTGAATATTCCCCCCAGCCGACAACTCGACCCGACCGAGGTCAGTTCCAAACCGGGCACCGTCGGCCGGGCAATCCCGTGTGTCATGGCGAAAACCGTTGATCCGGATACCATGCTGGATCTGCCTGAAGGACAGGAAGGACTGCTGTTTATTAAAGGCCCCAACGTCATGAAAGGCTATTTGAACAACCCGGAAAAAACAGCCGAAGTCGTCATTGATGGCTGGTACAATACGGGAGACTTCGCCACGATTGATGCAGACGGATTTATTACCATCACGGGCCGACAAACACGGTTTTCAAAAATTGGTGGCGAAATGGTGCCCCACGTACGGATCGAAGAACTCATTACCGATATTGTCAGTGATCCTGATGAGGATGAACCTGAAGTACAGATTGCTGTGACTTCTGTTCCCGATATTAAAAAAGGCGAGCGCATTATCGTACTCCACAAACCCCTGCATCGATCTGTGGATTCCATTCTGAAAGAACTCGCCAAAGCGGATCTTCCCAATCTCTGGATTCCTTCCAGCGACAGTTTTCTGGAAGTGGAAACGATTCCGCTGCTGGGAACCGGGAAACTGGATCTGGCAAAAATCAAACAGCTCGCCAGTGAAGCCTTTTCGGCGGAAGTCACCAGCTAAGCCTGTATCCAGGTTGCTGAAAGCGTCTCCAGAACCCTCGGATCGAGTAAATCGATGTGTCTCGGACAATGTGCGCCCAAAATGAGGAAATCCCCTCATAACCGGGCACACTTTGCGCCTGCTCCCACTCGCTTTATCCCCAGAACTTTCAAGAGTTTACATAAAAAAAACTCAAAAAGAATGTTAGATTTCGGTACCGAATAAGTCTATTCAGGTAAGAACGGGCCATTGTGTGGTGAAAACCACGATGAATTCAACCGTTTCAGCGAAAGTGGCGAGGAAGCAGGCATATGATAAATAAAAGCGTCAAGTTGACAGAGAGGCAATCAGAGATCTATCAGTTCCTGAAGGACAAAATTGTCAACCGCGGGTATGGCCCGACGGTTAGAGAAATCGGCGATGCATTTGAAATCCGGTCTCCCAATGGCGTGATGGGACATTTAAAAGCACTGGAACGGAAGGGGCTGATCACGAGACAGTCTCATATTTCAAGGTCTATTCAACTTTGTGACAACTCTCAAAAACCAGCAAATCTGATCTTGGCGGGAGTGTTACAAGCAGGCCTTCCTCTTGTGCCTCCCTCAGAGGATCAATCTCAAATTGACTTCAGTTCTCTCTTTCACTCTTCTGAGAACTTTTGCCTGAAGGTGAAAGGCACTTCAATGATTGATGCCCAGATCCAGGACGGAGATTACGTCGTCGTCAAAAAACAGGATACCTGCCAGCAGGGGGACATTGTTGTCGCCCTGATTGACGATCACGAAACGACTTTAAAACGCTTCTATCAGGAAGAAACGCGCGTTCGACTGGAGCCCGCCAATTCAACAATGGCCCCCATTTATTCGAATAACGTCAAAGTACTCGGTGTCGTCAAAGGCGTGATGCGAAAATTTGATTGAGCCCCCCGTTCGAATTAGTCCTGATCAGCAATTTCTGCCATCTGTTTGCGCGCCAGTGTAATCAGCATGGTATCCGGGAGGGATGTTGCGCCAACCTGGCGCAACATATTCACCACTTGCGCCGTCGTATATTGTGCGTGAGTACAAACATGTAACAACACATCACCACGTTTCGTGCGCTGCACACTCCCCTTGCCCGAACTCGTGCTCCGCTTACTGACGAGCTCTTCCAATGCTTCAGCCGTCAACTGCTCCAGATAATCAATCCAGCGCTGCTCCTGTTTGGCCCACTTCTGTTTCAGCTCTGAAAAAGAGAGAATGCCCCCTGCTCCTTTCTGATTACCCGACAATTCTCCAGGCAGATCGCCGGGCAACACCGGAGACTCATCTCCCAGTAATCGTTCCAGCCAGACATACTCAGCAGCATACAGATGCAGTAACGACTTCCAGATCGAGCCCTGCCCGATGGGAAACGTCTGATTTCTTTGCGCTTCAGAAAGCATTTGAACAGACTCTATCAATGACTGATTCACCCAACGACGGTGTTCGTGCAGACGCGAGATTAACTTGACTGGCACAGCGATTTCTCCTCGTTCAAATAAGATCGCGTTCAACAAAAACGGAGCGGACATACTTTGATGAGACTCGGTCAAAACGGCCCTGAAAATGCCCCCTGATCCCGATTTCCAGCGAATGAGATTCCTGATCCGATCTCCTGTCATATTGAAATTGATTCCGCGCCTTCCCTTGCATAGAGTGATATTCAGATGCGCTGGTTCGGGGGTAAATTGCCACAGATTCCTGTTCCCGACCGGTTATTCCCCGTGATCAGGCGTTATTATTTTCATAGATTGACTTTTAATCGTTTTTTTCATTTAGTTTGTTTCT
>NZ_CALFPF010000407.1 GCF_937919775.1 uncultured Gimesia sp. | reverse complement strand
ACATGTCATTGGTCGGATTTCATTCTTTCAAGCGATTCTGAATCTCTATGAGCGATCGAATTCATTTCTGTATCAGTTCTTCGATTATTTGTTTAATGATCGGTCTTGTTTTCTGGTCTCAGTTACCATCCTCTTCTCAAGAAAACATTGCTCAGCTCTCAGTTTCGCTTGGGGACGCCGAGGTTACAATTCAGAGCTTTTTGGATTCGGAACAGGGATCGGCTGTTACTGTGCCCCGTCAGCCGCTTGGTGTTGATTCGGAGAAAGAGAAACACAAAAAATACATTCCATTAAACGTGGTGCCAGAACAAAATAAAAAACAAGTTCAAACAAGTAATTCAGTTCAGTCCGGTAGATCGATAGTTCACTCAGGTAAATCGATAGTTCAGTCCGGGCCTTCGGTTTCAAAACCGGGTGTGGTTTCCACACAGCTGAAGAGGCATTTACAGCAAACTGAAAATACCGCCAATGAACTGATTGGGCAGAGCTCAGATTCATTCGCAAGAGGATTGATCTCTCTGGTTGACTATAATCTTGCGTTAAATATTGCCTACGATACAAAAATCGAAGCTGCCGAAATTCGTCAAACTAAGCAGGCGAAATTGACGTTTTTGAATGAGAAGCAAAAATTGATTCAGCAAGCCGTTGACCAGTTAGAGCTTTTTAATCAACCTGCAGCACAGGGATGGTATGGAGACCTGGTTCACGCGAAATTGATCCTTTCACAAAATCAATATGAAATCGCCAGCGTGATCAAGGACCGCGATGATCAGCAGTTTGCATTAAAACAGATCTCAAAAAATTCAGAAGACTATTTCGCGATTCGTAAAGCCGAATTGCAAGTCGGTGAAGCTGATTTGTCTGAATATCGCAGGTCCGCAAGCTCAGTTTATATTGCGAATCAGGAACGCCATTTATTTTTCGGCGGCGACAAAAAAGATACGCAGAATCTTGTTGATTATGCTCGTAACCTGGATGGAATTAAATCAGAAGTTGATTGGTTGGCTTCTCACGGTGCAGGTTTGGGGAGGTCGGATTTGCTGAATCTCTCGAAAGCCCATTTGACTTATGTTCAAGGGAAATATTACCAGGAAAAGAATCAACCGAACGAGAGCCGGAATTTATTCACTGAAAGCATGGATCATGCTAAATCTGCATGGAATACGAGGATCAATACTTATTATCCCGTTGGGACAGCCAGTCTACATGACATAACAACGGCATGGATCATGTGGAAAGCATCAGAGACAAAGTATGTAGAGTTCGATCCCGCCAATTCGGCGCCTTTTGATAAGGAACTAAAAGCGGGGTTAGATCGCATGGTCAATACCGCTGACAGGATCAGCGATCGAAGAGGCCGAATGGCCAGTGATATCTCTCTTGTCCGGTGTTTAAAAAATTCTGAAATCTTAACGGAGCTCAAAGAACAGCAAATCAGATAAGAGTGGGAAAAATATTGTTTTTCCTGAGGTAGAAGCCTGACAGCATGTATGTTGTCAGGCTTTTTTTGTGAACAGCTCAGACGTATCTACTGAAGTGATGTAGTGCCCGGAAAGTTTGATTGCAGATCACTGGTTTCAGTCGATCAGCGTTTTGATTATCCAGGTGAAATCGCCAAATAAGTCGCCAGGCCGTTCCGTTTGCTGTGAACTGGCCTCAGCACGGCTTGATCTCACTCAAGGAAATCCTTGTATACATCCGAAAGGGGCAGCATTTCAGGTCCAGGGGGCTCAGGCTTAGATTTCCTGGGAGGCTCAACAGGGGCTGCTTCAAAGTAGATTTCAGACCAATTTTGCTTGGTTGGCTGTCTGGGAAAAAAACACCTCTGAAGACGAGGTGTTTTGAAGAAAAGAGGCGCCGCCCGGATTCGAACCGGGGAGTAACGGATTTGCAATCCGCCGCCTTAGACCACTTGGCTACGGCGCCCTGAGACTCATTGAGCAATAATAAACTCTTATCAGAGAGGAGTTTATTGTGTTGAGTCTATTTAATCAACAGAAGTGATAGAGTCATTATTCGACGCTTCTTCTTATGAATTTGACCGAATCCTAATAACCGATCGAAGTTAGGTCAAGCATAGAGCCAAAGATCGGAAATAATTTTGTAGTCTCCCCATCTTAACCCTGATGGCTGAGCGCGAACGGATCGGTCCAGTGAAAAAGTCTGGGAAAGGGGTAGTGGCTGAAAATAGCTTCTCTTCGACTAACCGCTCCAGTTTGGTGGTATTCTGGACTGAATCCGTGTAGCATCGATATCATATCCTTTCTGCTCTCTGACTTGAGGCAATGAAGGCAATGCAGGTTCACGAGACCTCTTTTTTCTCTTCCATCTTCAAGGTACCAAGAACCTCAGCTTGAAAGTAATCGGAACGTCGAGGAGAGCGATTGTCCGTTTCATCATTTCTACTTTAATTAAGACACACAGAAAAAAACATGACTGATCATACCGAACCGACATCAAAATTGACTGAAGACCAATTGATTGACCGTGCCCGGGAAGCATTAAGCGATAGTAGTTGGGTGATTGGTGAATGTGCAGCTCAATGGACAAAAAAATACGCGAAAGGGCGAACGGACGCCGATTTTGGAGCGATGGTTGGCCTGAGCGGCGATCAGGTTTATCAGCGCAGAAGAGTGTGGGAGACCTTCGGTGATGTCCGGGAGCAGTATTCCTGCCTTAAATGGTCACATTATTATATCGCCTTAACCTGGGACGATGCTCCGGAATGCCTGCAATGGGCAGAGGAAAATCAGGCTACTGTCGCCGAATTAAAAGCCTGGAGACGTGCGATCAATGGCGAAGATCTATCGATCTCCGAACCATTTGAAGAGTATCCTGCTGATGCTGAAGTCACGTTTCTTTCTGATGAACCAATTTCGGTAAAAGATCCATCCGAGTATGGGCAATCTGAACGGAACGGTTATGACTCCGCACGAGAGCTGTCAGATGCTCCTGCGACTGTAGGCGCGCATGCACGCGATGTGGGAGGTTCGGGTAATGAGTACAGTCCGTTTCGTTCCGGGGCAGCATCCCCTGCTCAGAAAGGTTCAGGATCAGAAGTCTCTGTAGTTGCAAAACCAGAGCTGACTCCCGAACAGGCAATCAAGCGTATTTGTACTGCTATGGAACGTAGCTATCAGTTGTTAACGTCTGATGTTCAATC
>NZ_CALFPF010000406.1 GCF_937919775.1 uncultured Gimesia sp. | reverse complement strand
GGGATATTCCGAATCGTTCATTCGTATGTGGGACTATTATTTCAGCTACTGCGAAGCAGCATTTGAGGAGCGTCAGTGCAACACGGTGCAGATGCTGTTCGCCAAGCCCGGCTGTCGTTTTGACCCGGTCAGCCAGCATCCGGTTCCCGTATTCTGTTTGTCGGAACAGGAGGTCCTGGCGTGAATCCCTGGTTTATGATTCTGCTCGGTTGGATATTTATGGCTCTGGTGATGGCACTCCTGTGGTTGTTACAGCGCCGGACCGGTGATGCGGGCATTGTCGATGTTGCCTGGGGCATGGGAGTCGGCTTGCTGGCCCTTTTTTTTGTCTGGGGCAGCGATACCGGTGACCTGACGCGGCGGATCGTGATTGCCGCTCTGGCCATGATCTGGGCGCTGCGGTTGAGCGGATACATTTTGTGGCGCGTATTCACGATGCCGGAAGATGGTCGCTATCAGACTTTAAAACAGAACTGGGGCATCGCCGCCCAGGCAAAACTGTTCTGGTTTTATCAGTTGCAGGCGATTGGCAGTCTGCTGTTTGCGTTGCCGATGTTGATCGCGGCCCGTGGTACATCGCCGTTGGGCCTGTTTGATGTGCTTGGAATTGGGATCTGGCTAATCGCCATAATCGGTGAACTCATTGCCGACTGGCAACTCGCCCGGTTTCGTGCGAATTCAGAAAAACAGGGGCAAGTCTGTCGTGAGGGGCTGTGGAAGTTCTCGCGGCATCCGAATTACTTTTTTGAATGGCTGCACTGGTGGGCGTATGTTGGTCTGGCGATCACCGCACCGTGGGGCTGGTTCACGATCATCGGACCACTGCTGATGCTGCATTTTATACTCAATGTCACCGGCATTCCTCCCACCGAAGCACAGGCCTTAAAAAGTCGAGGCGATGCCTACCGGGAATATCAGCAGACAACCAGCGCGTTTTTTCCCTGGCCGCCGAAAAGGAAACAGGTAACCGCATGAAAACAGATTTCATCATCAGTGCCGCGATTGAATTCGTAGAGCAGGGCTGGGTTCCCGACTGGCTGACACGACGGGCCATTCGGCGATTATGCACTAAACGTCTGATGTCGCTCAATACGGGCAGCGACCAAACCAGCACAGAGAAACAGCAGGCATTTATCGAGGCTGCCAGGCAGAGTCCGGTCGCCCTCGTCCCGGAAAAGGCGAACGATCAGCATTATGAAGTGCCTGCGGAATTCTACAGCCAGGTATTGGGACGCCGTCGCAAATACAGTTGTTGTTACTGGCCGGAAGGTGTCTCCACGCTTGATGAAGCGGAAGCGGCAGCATTACGAGAGACTTGCGCACATGCCCAACTGGAAGATGGAATGCAGGTTCTCGAACTGGGCTGCGGTTGGGGATCATTGTCGCTTTGGATTGTTGAGAACTATCCGCATTGTCGTGTGACTGCGGTTTCCAATTCCCATTCGCAGCGCACCTTCATCGAACGGCAGGCTGCAGAGCAGGGGGTTTCCAATCGATTAACTGTCATTACGGCTGACATGAACAACTTTACCACCTCGCAGAAATATGACCGCGTGATGTCGGTCGAAATGTTTGAGCATATGCGGAATTATGAAATACTGCTAAACCGGATTGCCGGCTGGTTGACCGACGCAGGCAAGTTGTTCGTCCATATTTTCTGTCACCGCCAGTTCGTTTACGAATTCAATGATCAGAATGCGGACGACTGGATGGCGCGCCATTTTTTCACCGGTGGCATCATGCCCAGCGAGGATTTGCTGTCTCACTTCAACGATCACATGCGCGTCGAGAAACAGTGGCGCTGGAACGGTCGGCATTACCAGCGTACGGCAGAAGCCTGGCTGAACAAGCTGGACCAAAAGCGAAATCAAATTCTGCCAATCCTTGCCGCAACTTATGGTGAAGAACAGGCAAAACGCTGGTGGATGCGCTGGCGGCTGTTCTTCCTGGCCGTCGCCGAACTCTTTGCCTGCCAGGACGGCGAACAGTGGTATGTTTCCCATTACCTGCTGGAACCAAATCACCATCAAAACCAGACTGACGAAGCAGGAGCAGTTCGAGGTACACGCGGAGAAATTTCTGCGGTTTGAATTCGGCTTCATGGCCGAAGAGTGAGATGCGCCTGGTGTGCGTTTACGAGCTATCGCTATCTGTGATTAAATTGCTGC
>NZ_CALFPF010000405.1 GCF_937919775.1 uncultured Gimesia sp. | reverse complement strand
CCTTTAGATCTGGTCGACATTTTTCGCTGGAAACTTCATGACTTGCGTAAAACATCTACCCCAGCCGCCATCCGGGGAAGATTTCCCGGCAGAAGGCGTGGATAATGCGGATTGCAAGCACGATAAAATCATACCGATTACCGTTACAGAAGTTCTAGCCCCAAAGATTGAAGCATATCGCCGCCCAGGAAGTGTTCATATGGCAACATTTTCGTTTTATGAGAAATGGTTGAAGCACCTTACGGGTCCCATTCCGCTGCGGTCTCTTCCCAAGCGGTAGCCCATGAGGGTACTAATATCGTGCGTATGTCTTCGAAGCATGATGCGTTGCATCCTGCAGGCGATATTTCTCACACCATGCCGATAGGCTTGCCTGCCCTCTGAGCCACGATTACAATCAGACAACATCTGTCATTCGTACGAACATCTGATTGATTGAAAAACCGAGAAAGGATTTCCCAGGGTAGAATCGTGTTCTGTTTTGCCCCGCCAGATTGAGAGCGCGTGCAATAGCCCAGCCGTTCATTCCTGACCAGACCGACTACATACGATATCTGAATCAAGGAGTTTCGAAGAATGCTTTATAGAACTTCATTTTCTTCATGCGTAACAGCCGTACTACTCTTCCTACTGCTTCCACTTTCCCTCAGCCATGCGCAGACTCAAACGAGAGAACTGTTAACTCCCGACGCACCATATATCGCCCAAAAAAGTGATCCGGTCACTCACAGCATCGATTTTTCTATCGTGGTGACACCTCCCTACCACTGCAAAGTCTTGAAAGTTTGGGTCCCGGTCCCACAAACCGATTTTGCTCAGGAAATTCAAGAGAGTCAGTTCAGCACGTTTCCCAATGATGTGAAACCTCAGATTAACAACGAGCCCATCTATGGAAACCGCTTTGCGTACTTTGAATTTCATCATCCTCAAGGTGCCCAGATCATCACACACCGCTTCAAAGCCAAAGTCTGGAATTTAAACTGGCAGCTGAATCAGGAATCTGTGGAAAAAGTAAACTTATGGCCCACGGCATTCGCCCCCTATCTTGATCCTCAATCACTGAATGATGAGCTACAGTTCCGACAAGTCCTTCAAAATATTACTCCCGATCCAAATGGTGCTGGTTCTGATCTTGTAGGTGCCATGAACTGGATTGACCGGAATCTGACTTACGATCACATCAACGCTTCTTTACGGGCTGACGCTAATCACGCTTTCCAGCAGCGACGCGGGCATTGCAGCGATTATCACGGACTGTGTGCCACGATGGGACGGGCACTGGGCTATCCGACACGCGTAACGTACGGACTGGCTTTGTTTCCGAAGAATTCTCCCTCCCATTGCAAAATGGAAGCATTTTTGCCGCCGCTGGGCTGGGTCAGTTTTGATCTCTCCGAAACACAGAAGTTCATTCAGAAAATTCAAACCAGTGAAGGTTTAACAGAACAGCAGAAAGCGGCATTTGTTGCAGCCGCCCGTAAGCGGATGCTGTCGGGTTTCCGTGAAAACAGTTGGCTGCTGTTGACCAAAGGAACCGATTATGAATTAGTCCCCAAAGCTTCTCAACCAGTAAGAGTCATTCGCACGGCGTATGCCGAAGCGGATGGCGAAGTCCTGCCTGATCCCGATCCTGCCAACTTAAAGAAACGGGAATTTTCCTGGATGACATCACACCGCTATACCGCAGACAAGCCATTCAAAAAACCATTCACAGACTACTCGACTTTGACTGTTGATTAATTTTCCGAAATGGCATGAGCTGCCACAAACGGTGATCACGCAGACATATTCCCAGCCAGACCAGCACTCCGATTCCGATCTGTACTACGAATGGATCTCCCACGCGCCAGTGAATACAAATCGCCCCGCCAAGATACCCCGTCAGTAAAATGGCCCCCAGGACCGCAGTCCAGGGAATCAGATAAATCACAAGACACGTTAACTCCAGAATGGCCAGCGGAAAAATCATTGATTCGGGTAATCCCAGATGCGCCATCCCTTCGGACAGTTCCGGCCCCCCTTTGAATTTCATAACCGCACTCATACCAAACATGAATGCCATGAGCGCCGCGATCACACGACCACACCAGATCATGATCCGCTGAGAAGTAGAGAATGTTTTTATGTCTGGCTGGTTCATATAGTTTCCTTTATGATTCCTGAAAAGAGTTTACTCGACTGCTCCAAAGTATCTTCCACAGGCTCATCTCATTTTGAAGAGACGTTTTCGAAAGCCATTTGCAAGACAATTTTCACAATGGCTTTTTTAGCTGAGGGTAAATAAATATTCGTGTAGCCCCGTTGCCCCCAGGCGCCATTGCATGGTTTGAAGACTTCGGAATCAGACTGATCCATCGCCGATTGTTGCTCAGGCGTCAGCTTCACCATCGCCCATGCTTCATCTGGTTGCCCTAATGACGCAAAGATTTTATTCCCAGCACGAAAATCCGGGTGATTCATGTGGGACGATTCGATTGCCCCTTTAAATGAGAGTGCGAGCTTTCTGAAATCTGCAATTTTCATCACACCTGCCCGCTCACTTTCAAACTCTTTGATAAACCGATTTCTCACCCCGGTATTTTACAGAATCATTTGCCCCGGGAAAGATGAATCTATCGACAAACAGCTGCGATTCAGTGCCCGTTTGCCAATCTATTTTTTGTCTTTCGATTCTTGTAACCGCTGTGCTTCTGCAAAAACGCGTTTTTCCTGTTCCTGTAATTCAGGAGTAAAGACTTCACCGAAATCCTCAGCCTCAAATACACGGCGAATCTCAATCTCTGATTCTTCCGACATGGGGTTGGGACAACGTTTCACCCATTCGATGGCTTCTTCCATCGAATTTACCTGCCACATCCAGTACCCTGCAATGAGTTCTTTCGTTTCTGCAAAGGGTCCGTCCATAACAGTCCGATCCGTACCTGAGAAGCGAACCCGGTATCCCTTTGAACTGGGGTGCAACCCTTCTCCTGCCAGCATAATCCCTGCTTTCACCAGTTCTTCGTTATAATTGCCCATCTCTGTGAGCAACTTTTCGCTCGGCATTTCTCCCGCCTCCGAACCTTGGCTTGCTTTAACGATGACCATCACTTTCATTGTATTTCCTTTCTACTCTATTTCTGTATCGTAACGGGAACGAGTCACATCTCCCGACGTGTCAATCAGACGCACAACCAATTATTTTTGCTTGACGGGCATTTCAGGTAATTCAAAAATGGGACGAATTTCCACAGTCCCTTTCTTCGCTGGAGGGAGTTGGCTGGCAACCGCAATGGCCTCATCGAGATTCTCTACGTCGATAATATAATATCCGCCAAGCTGTTCTGTCGTTTCTGCGAACGGTCCATCTGTAATCAGACGCTTACCTTCGCGTAGACGGATACTGGTCGCCATCGAGACCGGGTGTAAGGGAGAAGCTGCCAGAAATTGACCTTTTTGATTCAGTTCATGACAAACTTCAGTCGATTTCGCCATACAGGCTTCGCGTTCTGCTTCGGTCCAGTCACTCTCGGTACTGTAAATTAACAACATATATTTCATCTTTGATTCCTCAGCTTGAAATGATTCAGCTATCGTGCCGCATACAAAATCAGATTCTCACATGTGGCCGGTTTAACAATGGGCGTCGGGTAAATCCGCGAGTTCTACAACAGGACGTACCTCAACGGTTCCAGCCCGCGCTCCCGGTATCCGACCAGCAATTTCAATCGCAGCCTCTTGATTCTCGACATCAATCAAGAAAAAACCGCCCAGGTGCTCTGTTGTCTCTGCAAAAGGTCCGTCCGTGACCAGTTTTGTCCCCTTACGCACTCTCACACAAACCGACGTGGAAACAGGATGCAGTGGTGCGGCGATCAGATAGTTCCCTGCCCGGTTCGAATCATGACAGATCTCCACAGACTCCTGCGTCGCCTGCTGCCTCCCCTCCTCTGACCAGGCATCCGGCGTTGCATACACAAGTAAAATAAATTTCATGTTTGCCTCATTACTGGTTTCAGATATTCAGGTAATCCGTCGATGATGCGACGTCATAAATTGATTCCATTCTCCCGTTTCCGTCTGCATCTGACTGGAGAGAATCCAGTGATCCTGATTGATCAGTTCAATGGAATCCTGATATCGTGCCATCCCCTCCCCACTCAATTGAGGTCCTTCTGTATTCAGGATCAATTTTTTCCCCGTCTGGTCCAGACTCCCCTGATAAATCCAGAGATGGGTCATCATTGAGCCCACAAAAGTACCGACATAGCTGCTTTGCGCCGGGTCATAGCCCACCGTCAAGAGCGTCGACCAGTCGCCCGACTCAGACTCACTTTCGATCAGCAGCCACATTCCTTCCAGTGAACGGCATGTCGCCTGCCCACTTGATTTTTGTGGCGGCTGGTCGGGTCCCATCTGGCATTCCGTTTCAATGGACCAGTTGCCAATTAATGCATCCAGCCAGACATGTTCGGTTTGAGGTTTCGCAAACATCGTTTTTCTGCTTTCGTTAATTCATGTTAACAATGGAATTTTAAGGTCCTACCGAATCGCGGCATCACGTGCCTTGATCAGTGCGTTAATTTCTTCATCCGCGGGCCTGATCTCAAAAGGTCCAAATTTTACACCGGGGTGTTTCGACATCAGTGCAATGGCATGATTCAGATCACGGGCTTCCAGAAACAGGATGCCACCGATCTGCTCTTTGGTTTCCGCAAAGGGACCGTCGGTCACATCGACCTGACCGCTGCGCATTCTTAACGTGACGGCTTGACTCGCATGCTGTAATGCTTCGCCACCGGTAAAATGCCCGCCTCGACGCAGTTCATCGTCATACGCAAAACACTCTTCCATGAACCCGGCCATTTCCTGCTCTGTTTTGCCTTCCATCGTGGATTCATCATAGTATCCAAAACAAATAAATTTCATCGTTTTATCCTTTTATTAGAAAGTTTTTCATTGCACTTTCGAATCAATGCCCGTCTATTCGCCGTTAAAGGCCTCCTGCAGTCATTGAATATCCAGCTTTGTCATCTGCATTAAAGCCTGCATAACCCGATTCGACTTCTCGGCATCCTGCATTAATTCAGGCAAAATTGAGGGCACAATCTGCCAGGACAAGCCAAATTTGTCTTTGAGCCAACCACACTGTCCCGGCTCTCCTCCTTCGGTCAGTTTTTGCCACAATTCATCGATTTCATCCTGTGTGTCACAGTTCACAGCAAATGAAACGGCTTCGTTGAACTTGAAGATCGGCCCCCCATTCAAGGCAATAAACGTCTGCCCTTCCAACTCAAACGAGGCGACCATCACGGAACCTGCCGGGCCCGGCCCGGCCTCTCCGTAGCGAGTGACATTCAGCTTCTTCGAGTTTCTGAAGATCGATGTGTAGTGATCGACGGCTGCTTCTGCATTATCATCAAACCAGAGAAAGGGAGCAATTTTAGGTGTATCCGACATGTTTGATTCTTCTTATGTGTTGTAATTATTCAACGTTTATTGATTCAAATTATCTAACGTTCTTGAGAATTATTCAAACATCGCCTGCATGCCCGCTTTAATTTCATCAAGACTGAGATCGCGGATGTGTGACGCTACAGACCAGCGATGACCAAACGGATCTTCTACCTGGCCGTACCGGTCACCCCAGAACATATCTGTGACGGGCATCGTAATATTTGCCCCCGCTGCAACAGCCTGTTTGACAGTGGCATCAACGTCCTCGACCTGGAGATGCAGGCAAACAGGTGATCCCTTCAGCGACTTCGGCCCGAGAGCGCCGCACGAATCGTTTTCATCAGCCAGCATGATTTGCGAGTCACCAATCTGCACACAGGCATGCATCAGTTTGCCGTCCGGACCGGGGAGCCGCATCTGCTCGACGGCACCAAACGCTTTTTCATAGAATGTGATGGCCTCAGCCGCGCCGGCGCAAACCAGATGCGGTGTGACGGAATGCATTCCGTCCGGAATCGCTTTCACGGCGGGCTTGTTTTTGGAAGTAGTCATTGTTTTCTCCGGATTTGAACAGGGAATTGAAGTCCTTGGTTCATCTCACTTTCGGACGAGAGAACCGGCGTTTTACCTGATAGTCGGTTGGAACCGACCCGAATCGACATTCAAGCGGACTTTTTTTAAAAAAAACCTGAATCAACTGGAAGGCAGGCTTTTTTTCTTCAGTTCCTGCAGGCGTTTTTCGAGAAATCGCCGTTCCGAGGATTGTCTGGTCAAGGAAAGTGCGGTCTCATAAGAAACCT
>NZ_CALFPF010000404.1 GCF_937919775.1 uncultured Gimesia sp. | reverse complement strand
ACACATTCGCTATTTGAATTCGAACAACGGTGACGGAGAAACTCCCGTGAATCAGTTTTAAGGTTCCTGTTGAGGTTCTTCAAAGGCAGCAGGTTCAATCACGGGTACTTGTGACTGGGGAGTGTCATCCTTGTTGGTGATAGTATATGCTGCCTGGACAGAATTTTGCCTGAGAGTTCCCGTCGTTGATGCCATGACTAATCGAAGCTCTTTCTTCATCGAGACATGGCTGGAAGCAACGTTGTCACTGTTAACCATGATGTCGTCGATCACATATTGGCCATGCTGTTTAATCAGGCGAACGGTAGCGCCCCGGTCTTTGTTACCCAGTTGAATACGCGCGTAGCCTTCGTTTTCATTGATTTCCAGACTTGCCAGATCTGTCATCAGCAATTCCGGAGTCTGGTAAGCGGTTTTGGGAACCTGGTCAACCTGCCTCCAGACCAGTTCATTAAAATCACGGGAGGAATATCGTTGCAGGTTACGAATGTTTTGGTCGTGCATGTAATAGGCATAATTTTGAACTTGAACCATCAGTTCCAGTGTTGCCTTGACGGAGGCAGGTCTGCCTTTGAGGTCCAGTTCGATGTCGTCAACCAATAGATGTCCCAGATGTTCTCTCAAAATGTAAGTTAAAGGGAGATTTCCCTGTCTGGCAAAAACTTTGGTAACAGCGCCATTGAATTTGATGTCTAGAATTTTGAAACCGGGTCCTGTGAGTTCATTAAGCGGGAGTTGTGTTACTAGATTGGGTTCTACTTTTTTCCAGACTCGTGTCGAGAAGTCCGGAGTGGAACTGAAATCAAGAATTTTCATATCGCGTTTGGCCAGGGCGTCGCTGAACAACATTGTGATCGCACGTGAAGAAAATAATGAAGTCAGCGTGATCTGTTGTTTGCCCTGATCCTGAAACAGGGTGACTTCTTCCACCAGGTATTTTTCAGGAACATCAATTTCATCTGATTCAATTTTTACCAGAGTCAAATTGACCATCTGTCCTTGATTGTGGGTGACAAAGTTTGCGAGATTACCTTCGATTTTGAGTTCATAATCAGCAGCAGCGGCCTGCGATTGTGGTAAAGCCGCCAGTGTGAGATCTCCAAAATCCAGGCTTCCCCGATAGAACTGGTCAGCGGTGTATTTTTTCAAATCTTCTTTGTTGTTCTGGTTGTAGGCATCGAGAAAGTTGCTGATTGCCAATAACATTTTTGCCTGTTTCTGAGCGGATTTAACATGATCGCCATTCTGTTTGGACTCCACAGCGACGTCAGTGGCTTTCCACTGACCGGCTTTCAGTTTCATGGAAATGATCATCTGGCCAGAACGGCGCGGGAGCCGAATGATGGCAATGTCTTTATCCAGCTGCGCATCAGGTCTCTGTTTTTTGGAACTGTGCGCCTCGCCTGCCACCTTTTTCGAAAGTTTTGCCAGAAAAGCAGGATGTAATTCTTCCAGTGTCGCTTTGAATTCGCCATCCGTTGTCGCCAGAATATCATCCCGGTTTCCTGTTTCCCAGGCAGTCACGAATTCGCGTACGGTCAGTAACAGGTCCATCTGCTCCGTCACGGATTTCATTACGGTCAGGTTTTTCTGTTTCTGTTTAATGTAGAGGTCGTCGACTACCCATTCACCAGTTTTGTTGACTTTTTTAAGCTCATATAAAAGCTTCTTTTTGTTTTCGCCGACTTCAGCTACGACCTTTTTATGGTTGGGGGAAATATCTTTAATTTCGACGATCGTGGTTTCACCAGTTGGAATTTTGAGGATCTTCAGATCGTCCATCGAGGATTTATTTCTGAGAGCTGTTTTCGAGAAATTCATCGTGGTGTGGTGTTTAAGCATTTTGAGATCATTGTTTTCGATTGCTTTCGAAAACTGTTCAATGGCCTTTGTTTCAACCAAAGAAGCACAGCCGGTCACCAGCGCGAGGAGTAGAGTGCCGCTTACCAGAGAGAAACTGTTTTTTAGCATCATGATCAGTCCAGGTAGGTATTGGAGTTTGAGAGGTATGAGGAGTTGTATTTCAATAAAACATTCACAGAAAGACATTCACAGAAAATTTCGAGTAAATCTAACTATGCTTGTCATATTGAAATATTTGCAGCCACTTAATTTGAGAGTCATTAAGTGAACTACGAGAGAGAGGATGCGTTTTTTTGCAGTTTTTCGTAAACAGGTCAATAGAGTTCTTGGAAAAATCAGCCTGATTTGGACTTCTGTTGTTAAAAATAATTGGTCTTGGCTCATTGTTCGAAATGACTATAATGCAGACACTCACCTGAAAATTCATTTCTTCGCCGCCCTTTTGGCAATCTACCTTATCTGAACACAAATAAGAATCACTTCGAATTTGAATACCTGGTTTCTCTGGTATGGAATAGCGGATATTCTGTGGAACGTTTTTGGTTACTGACTTCGGTCATCTTTCTAAGTTTGTTGCAGGCTCCCATTTCTGCCAGAGCGGAAGTGGGTGCTCCTGTGTCGGTAAAGTTACGGGTTGAATGGGGAGAGCAGACTGCCCGTCTCTGGAATGCCCGCTTTGCATTGTCCGGCGGTCAGATCAAAGTCGCCCGCTCACTTGGTGTAGACGCCGATGAGGCCGCGGTGATAACACAGTCAGACCAGAAAATTCTGTATCAGCCGCAAACCAGCCGCGTTTTTAACAGTATTGAATTTCAGGTTGAGGGGGACTTGTCTGCAAGTCTTCAGGTGTTGATACAGGATCAGAACGACTCTCTCATCGCTGTGCAGCATCAGTTTGTCCTGAAGGACATTCTCGCGCAAAAACAGATCCTGTCTGTAGGTCAGACAGATGCTCAGTTAATCGTACAGCAGGTTCCCGGTGATTCTTTTGAATTAGCATTCAAACATCCCCATCTGGTATTTGCGCCAGATGAGCTGATCCACGTTCAGGCATTTCCCAAATATTTACTGACGACTGACGCCTCGTTGGGAGCTGATATTCACTGGACGCTTTATCGTTCGCGTACAAGAGAGGCTATTGCTTCAGGTTCCAGTAAGCTGGCTCAGCAAAGCCGCGATGACCTGCTCAAGCAGGGGATTCCGATTACTGTCAATGCTCCCACAGAAGGGGTTTATGATCTGGTCGTGAAGATGGAAACAGGGCAAGAGGCAGTTGGCCAGTTTGTGGTCGTCTCTCAACAAACAAGGCAATCGCCCCCTGCTGCCCATGATAACAATGCTCTGCGGATGGTTGATGAGATCGAATTGAACGGTATTCAGAATCTGCATGCGCTGGTTGCCCGGAGGCCGCGCGATCGAATTCGGAATTCCTTCAAGTCCTTGTTTAAGACAAATTCGGAATCAGGTGTTACGGGTAATGATTTTCCGCCGTGGTCGGCGTATCACCTGAAAATCAGGAATCGAAATCAACCTCATAAGCTGGTGGTAACTTATCCTCGCCACGTTCAAACTCAGTCAGGGTTCAGTATTCTTGAGCCCGATGCAGCCGGGCAGCTGGTGCCTGTTGGCGTGGATTCCGGAGTTTATCAAACGAGTTCTGGTTTGCCTGTCGTTTCGCAGGGGAACCCGGAAGAATTGCAGGCGGAAATTATTTTTTGGCCGCGTGTCAATAACCCGATCATCTTGTTTCATAGCCTGGGGTCAGTAACACCGGCTGAAATTACACGGGTGCAGGTTTATGAACTTCCGGTTCAAGAATGGCAACTTGCTTCGCAAGAAAACATGGATTCGGAAAAAAAACGACTGGTGGGCCCCTATTTGCAAAAACCTCTGCTGCCGGAAATCTTTGGCGCCACTCAAGTGCTGGACCCTGTCAGCAATCGTAGCCTGGATGATTGGCAAACATTTTACGACGCGGGGAATCGGCTGGCTTATTATCTGAATTATCACAATTTTAACAGCGTGCTGCTGGCTGTTTCAGCAGATGGAAGTTCGATTTATCCCTCCCGCTATTTGACACCGACTCCGCGTTATGATTCCGGTGTGTATCATTCTTCCGGCCAGGATATTGAACGAAAAGATGTGCTGGAGCTGTTGTTTCGCATTTTTGATCGCGAACAGTTGTCTTTAGTACCCGAATTGCAATTTTCTTCGATCATCAGCAGTCTGGAACAAATCATAGCAGAAGAGCCGGAAAAAGCAGTGGGGATTGAACTCGTCAATCTTCACGGTAAAACCTGGCGCAACACGGAAGGTGCGTCCCGAGGACAGGCCCCTTTTTATAATCCACTGAATCTGCGTGTACAGAATGAAATTGTCAATATTTTCAGAGAATTGGTCGTTCGCTATAAATCGCATCCTTCGTTTCAAGGTGTGGCAGTCCAGTTAACCATGAATGGTTATCTGCAGTTGCCTGGTCTGAAATGGGGCTACGATGATTTCACCGTTTCTCAATTTGAAAAAGAAACCGGTGTGAGGATTCCCGCGGCTCCTGAGTTGCAGAAATACGAAACACGTTATCAGTTTTTGACAACAGCGGCGTTTCCGCAATGGACACAGTGGCGCTGCCAGAAGATTAAAGAGTTGCACCAGCGGCTGGCTGAAATTCTGTTAAAAGAACGGCCCGATGCCCGAATCGTCTTTTCAGCCAGAGAGCTTTTGCCATCTCAAAGTAAAGAGGGAGATATCATTTCTTCACTAACATCAGGTATGCAGTTTCGCCCTGTCCTGATGGAAATGGGACTCGATTTTTCGAATTATGATCAGCTCAGTAACTGTATCGTTTTGAGGCCGGGGCTTTTTTATTCTGATCAGCAAAAATCATCGGTTGCACATATCGTAAATTTTCATCCAGCAGTTGATGATTCGTTTAAGACCAGATTCAATGGCGCTTTGTATTACCACCATCCTGTCGAAGTTCGTATTGCGGAGTTTGATCAAATTTCTCCCTGGCAGCCTGCATTTACCTGGCTGGTTTCTCAGGTTTCGTCGGCAGGATTGCAAAACCGTATTCGATACATTCACACGATTGCCACTATGGATCCCTATGTCATTTTTGATGGCGGCTGGACCATTCCCTTTGGTCAGGAACAGGCGACGCGCGCGATTCGGACACAACTTCAAAAACTGCCTGCGAGACCATTTCAAACCGTCCAAACAGCAGAACAACCTGTCATTGCCCGCTTATCTCGCGGAAAAGAGAAAACGTATTTCTATCTGGTCAATGATTTTCCTTATGCCTGCCAGGTTACAATCGAACTGTCTGCAGCATCACAAGCTGACATTATTCATCTGGCGACAGAGGAAAACGTCAAATCTGTGCTGTCTGCTGCGGGGGTAAGAAGGTGCACGATTTCTCTGGATGCTTTTGATTTTCAGGCATTTGAAATTCATGACCCGCAGGCACAAATTCAGTCTATCAGTAGTCGAGTGAATGCAGATGATTTGGCACATCTGCAGACAATAATCGACCAAAAGAAACAGCGTTTATTTGATTTACATCGATCAATGGAAGACAAGGCTTCTCTTGTCTTTCAAGCTGATTTTGAAGGGCAAAATTCGCGCGATTATATTCTGGCCGGTTGGGAATCTAACGATCAATCCAAGGTCTCCTGGAACCTGGATACAACGGAATCCCACTCCGGTAAGGCGTCACTGCTTCTGGATCATGCGCCAGGGAGCAGTTCTCTGCGAACAAATACGATTCCGTTACAGCAGTCTCGTTATTTGAATATGAGCGTCTGGTTGAAAACGAACGTAAAAGACATGCAGGTTCGGATTGCATTAGAAGCCGAGCAGAATGGAAAGCTCAAAGTTCAATCTGCGATTATTTCAGTGGATCATCAATGGCGGAAATATTTGTTTCGCGTGAAAGATATCCCCACTGATCAAATTCAAAATGCACATATTCTGATTGAAAAACTCGGTGCCAGCAAGTTATGGATTGATGATGTCGATTTGCAGATTCATCAAATCTCTCCGGAAGACGATCGGCAATTGACCAAACTGGTATCGACTCTCTCTTTTGCCTGGGATTCTCAGCGTTATCTGGATTGTTATCGTCTGCTGGACAGTTATTGGGGGCAGTTTGGAAATGACTCAGATACTGCTCAATCAGCACCCGCGCAGAATGCCGAACCTGGAAAGCAGGCAGAACTTCGAGGAATTCGAAAACTGATCCACCGCTAACCGCACGGATTATGCAGCTTTCTTCCGGACTCGGCTGTCAGACTGGCGATATCAGCTTGCAATACAGGGGTTTATGAAAAACACCCTTATTCAGTGCATTTAAAATGTTATAATGACTACAGATAA
>NZ_CALFPF010000403.1 GCF_937919775.1 uncultured Gimesia sp. | reverse complement strand
GAAACGGAGTTTAAAGGTTCTTCGGAACCCCTGATTGAAGTCAGCTTTCTGACCCAGCCTGGCCCTTAAGAAGGAATCTGGTTTGGACGGACATTATCCAGAAGGTCCCCCTGATTAGCGTGTTCTGACCCAGCCCGCGTATCAGTTTCTGTGAAGTGCATAAAATAAACTTTTCCGTCTACAATTCGCCGCCTTCTTAAGGGCTTTCTTTATGCGCCGAATTAAGTGCTGCCCCTGCGATGATTCAGAACCACCATTCACGGCTGCACGGTGAGAGTGAAGCTGCATTTCGGCTTCTGAGAATTCCGGCTCGGCCTCGTTAGAACCAGATGGATTCAGGATTGATTTTCATCTCTTATTTGATGTGGCCATAAAACAGATTTGTATCGTAGTCAAATGGGACGGTTCCCTCTGTCTGGTACGCTGCAAAAATTTCCTGCAGACGTGACATCATCTGTTCATGACCTGGCTGTCCTGAGTTGGGGCAATAGGAGGAGGAAAGGAGGCGTCCTTTGAGAGCGGGGAAATCGAACGTCTGGCTGTTGGGAAAAGTGTGGTTCAGAACAGGGTGCGGAGCGAAAAACTGGCTGAAGTCACCTTGTGAAATATTCGTATGGTTGACTTCCTGGTAATCGGTGGCGAATTCGAGCAGCATTTTTTCGTAGGCGATCAGGAACGGGGTGGAGTCTACTTTTCGCTCGTTCCAGATAAGCACAACCCAGCCCTCTGGTTTGAGTATTCGCTGAAATTCCCGTTTGGTCCGATCACGGTCAAACCAGTGGAATGCCTGGCCGGCGATGATGAAATCGAAAAGGTCACCCGGTAAATGAGTTTCTTCCGCGGCGGTATTCACACTGTGAAATTGAGGATAGTCGCTCAAAAAGGTCTCGGCCGCCGTCCGCATTTCGGCATTGGGTTCCACGCCATAGACCGTGTTGTGATGCTTGAGGAAAAGCTGAGCTGAGATCCCAGTTCCCGACCCAATATCGGCAATCAGTGATTCGGGGGTCAAGTCGCACTCTGTTTCCAGTAATTTCAATACCTCAGTGGGGTAGCCGGGACGGTATTTGATGTAATTCTCAACACGATCGGAGAAGCGGGAGGTCGGGTTCTTCATCACTTTACCTCGTGTATCGGAAGGGAATCATATAATCGCTACTTCACGACATCATAATTCTGTCTCGCGATGATACATAGTAAACCGGGAATCAGAGACTGGTGGCGCGAACTTTTTTGATTTCCGGTGGTTCTTTATCGAAGGCCCAGTAGTTCATGCCGAGATGATTTTTTGAAAGGAGCCATTTTCTGTTGGCAGCAGCGGTGTCCTGTTTGATCAAAGAGAAGAGATCACTCAAAACGGCGCGGTTACTACCGTAATAGGAGTGGCTCATGAAGCTGGTGTCGACGGCAGAAACATCAATGGTTTCGACGCCTTCCATAATGAGGGGTTCGCGGGAATCCCCTGCCCTGCGTTCCTGATTGACTGCCTTGGACGCGACCAGCGCGACATCGCCGGAACCCGAATAGAGGGTCACTCGATTTGACTGGGCAATAATCGCAGGAGCGAGTTTCTTAAACTCGGAAACCCCCACATCGGGTGCGGCGAGAACTACGTTTTGAAACGGCTTTGTTTGTGCATAGAGATCCGGCAAACGATTCATGGCGCGCATCACGACGCGGTTGCCCATGCTGTGTACCATAATATTGATTTTTGTGCCCTTCGGAACGGAGTTGACGAGTGATTCCAAAAATTGAGCCATCGGTTCGACGCTCGCATTGGCAGCTTCTCCGTCGAGAAGATATTTCTCTATCCCACCCTGTGAAGGCCAGCTATAACAAATGACGGCACCATTGAAGGGGAGTTCATTGGCGATTTGTGCAGCGCGGGTGACGGCGCTCGGGAAGTTGACATTAAATCCATGGACGAACACAAGGATGTCCTTTTGTGGCGAATGTTCCAGCATCGAATTCAAATCATCAAAAAACAGGGTTTCTTCTGCCGGTGTCAGCGAGCTGATTTCGACCTGCCCTTCCGGATCAGGGGCGCCCTGCCAGATTGTCTGAATGACTTTCGATTTCAAATCGCTGTGATTTTTACGTGAGATACGGACCTGCCCTGTACCGTAAGCCAGCGTATCCCCGAATTCGTTGGCGTAGCCCGTTTCTCCCGCCGCATTTTTTTCCTGCAGCCGGTTTGTCGCATACAGAATTTTCCACTTTGTAAATTCATCGGACTGTTCAGCGGCGATGGGATCTTTAAGGGAATCGGCATAAGTTGCGACCAGTTGCTGGGACAATGCACCGGTCACTTTGCCCGTGTAGATCAAATCCATTTTGGACTTCATCGTTTGACACGAGAAGCAAACGCATGCGCAAAGACAGAACAACGCCCAGTGGCGTGATGGGGTAGGTTTCATTTCGGAGGTCTCCGAAGGGATAGAGAGGTGTTGAGAGAGGGGGAAAAGATAGCGTTTTTTGAAAATCAGGTGAACCCCAAAGTGAGAGATGGTCAATTGACCACTTTTTGGGCTTGGGTCAATTCAGACGGGATTCGGCTGATTTGCCAGGGCCAGAGCGAGGTTGATCCCATTAAACAGAGCGTGTGTGACGACATTCGCAGCATAACTGCGGCGGTAATAAAAGAGGGCTCCCAGTATCAAAGCCAGTGGAAACAACGGAATACAATCGGGAAATCCATGTACGATGCTGAAGATCAGCGAACTTGTCAAAATTGCTGCGAGAGGGGGCAGGAGATCTTCGAGCCAGCTTTGGAAGAGGACACGATAGATTAACTCTTCAAATAAAGGAGCTACGACGACTGCGGAAATAAAAATCCAGCTGATCGTGGAAAACTGGGGGCGTGCTTTCAGCAGGAGGAACAAGGGGTGCATGGCTTCTTCCGTTCGAAACGACTGTGTCAACAAGAGGAGAGCCATCACGGGAAGCAAAGCCAGGAGAAAGCCGACAGAGCCATCGCGAAGTTGGCCGGCTATGTCATTCAGGCGAAACCCCAGTTTCTGTAGGGAATCCTGCTTCAATATTACCAGAAAAAGTATGAGTACCACCCCAAAGGATACTGTAATCACACAGGATGCAATCACAGTATTCAGAGAGATGGTATCGGCAGGGGCTGTTGTCTGCTGCCACTGCATCCATTCTTTTGTCATGGATGTCATCAGTTGATGGGAAATCCAGAGGATTGTCAGGAAGACCGGCAATGAGGTCTCCAGCTGACTGCGGTCCGTGTTGAACTGAAAAACGGCGGCGCTGTTTCTGTCCTGGAAAAGCATGAACCAGTAGCGCATGCTCAGCAAGGTCAGCAACAGAAGTAAGAGGTGCAGTGACGTAGGAACCAACCTGAGAAACCTCGATTTCAATCAATTTTAGGTGTGATTGACGGATAAAAAGACCATCGTCGTGATCAGAAACCAGAATTACAAGTCGAATCCGCGTTGGTTTTGCTGACTCTGTGGTACTTCGTGTCGCTGATAGTTATGCTACGGAGAAGTAAATTGCGTTTTTTAACCTCAAATAAGGTACTTAATCACAGTCGTGGGAAATATTCTCGAAGAAATTATCGCCTTTAAAAAGACGGAAGTCAGCGAGGCAAAGGGAAAACAATCTTTTGAGGAATTGGCTGAACAACTGGCCGCTGCGCCTCCCGTGCGCGATTTTGTGGATTCCTTGAGAACTCATGGTCCGGTGGGAATGATTGCTGAAGTCAAAAAGGCGTCCCCTTCTGCGGGCGTGATTCGCGAAGACTTTCATCCGGTAGAAATTGCACAGATCTATGAAGCGTCCGGGGCGGCCTGTCTCAGTGTGCTGACGGACGAGCATTTTTTTCAGGGGCATTTGAATTATTTGAAAGCAGTACGCCAGGCCGTCTCAATTCCGGTTTTGAGAAAAGATTTCATTATCGATCGCTACCAGATTCTGGAAGCGCGTGTGACCGGTGCTGACTGTATCCTCCTGATCGCCGAATGTCTGGATGACAGTCAACTGGAAAACTTGTATGCCTACGCGCTGGAACTGGGGATGTCGGCTTTGGTGGAAATCTATGAGCCGAATAATCTGGAACGCGTTTTAAAGTTATCACCGCCGATGCTGGGAATTAATAATCGCAATCTGAAGACTTTTGTGACCAGTCTCGATCACTCGATTCAATTGGGTGCGAAAATTCCTGAGGATTGTTTACTCATCAGCGAGAGTGGGATTCGAAATCGACAGGATGTACTCCGGCTGCAGAATGCGGGCGTGCGAGGTATCCTGGTGGGAGAGACGCTCATGCGTGCTCCTGATATTGGGGAAAAAGCGGGCGAATTGCTCGGGATCACCGTCTAAACCAAATTCTTTATGTCTATATATAATCAATATGTCAGCAGAGCAGAGAAGGATCAGCGATGTCAGATACGGAACAGCAAGTGGAACACGTCATGGTCGTTCCGACGCTTCTTTTTCACGAAGTCGGTTATTTTCAAGGGTTTAATGATCGGGTGGAACCGTATCTGAATACCTTGTTTGATCCCAATTATATCAGTTTCCGACCTCGGGATACCGTTGAAGAAGACCCCAGTTTCAAACAATTGATCCCATATTGTATTTTTCGTCACGAGGGGAAGATCTTTTATTACACGCGCGGATCCAAAGGGGGAGAGCAGCGGCTGCACAGCAAGCGTTCCATCGGGATTGGCGGGCATATTTCTCTGGAAGACGAAGGGAAAACCGGCTCCACTTACCGGGAGGGGATGCAACGGGAGATTAATGAAGAAGTTGTGATGGAAACTAAGTATACAGAACAGTGTGTCGGGCTGATAAATGACGATGAAACCGAGGTTGGAAAGGTCCACTTGGGAATAGTTCACATATTTGACCTGGAGTTGCCCAAAGTTCTACCCCGTGAAGAGTCGATCATAGAGACAGGGTTTGACTCACCGGAAAAATTGTTACAAGAGTTAAATCAGTTTGAAACATGGTCTCAAATCTGCCTGAAAGGGTTATTTGAGCTAGCTTAACTCAACTCGGCAAAAACTGCCGCTGGGAACTGTGAATCTGACAATACGGTGAACTGTTTATTGCAGGGCTGCTTTCCATCATGCAAAGCAGCCGGTCTGCTCATAAAGGAATGAGAGCAGACAATGCGTAAACAAATTTTTGGACAAGAGAATCGAAGTGACAAAGGAGTGTCTTCAAAATGAAAATCACGTTTCGCGGATGGATCGTAGTTGGCTGCTTTCTGGCTGTCTTATCGGCCATGGCAATCCTGGGAACCGGAGTGGAAGCACAGCAGCCAGCTCCCACAAAATCGGCAGTGACTGCCAGCAATAATAATCCTGGACAGCTCTCTGAGGAGCAATTGGGAAACCTGTTGAAAGCAATGGGTTTAAGTACGACCAAGAATAAAAAACGCTACGACTTCCAGTTCAAAGCCAATCAAAACAAAGAAGAGTGGGAACTTTCCATGTCTGCCGTTCTGAGTGAGAACGGTGAATGGGTCTGGGTGATGGCGTGGCTTGACCCGCTACCCCGCAGTGCGGCTGATGTGCCTCGTACGGCAATGCTGCGTTTGTTGTCTGACAACGACCGCATGGGAAATGGCAAATTTTTTGCTTATATTTCCAGTAATCGTCGCTTCGTACTTCAGCGTGTGATTCCGAATCAGAATATGACGACGAAAAAATTTCACGAAATTCTCAGTGATTTGGGAAGCAGTGTGGTCCAATTTTATCCTCACTGGTCAACCGATAACTGGAAGAGTTCTGAAACTCCTGAGCCACAGCAGGCTGCTCAAACTTTGCCGGCAGCTCCGACACAGACAGCATCAGGTGTTTCCAATTTCAGTCCCAAGAAGCAGAATTAGTTTTATCGAACCAGTGAATCCGGGTTTGATTCAATTTTGAAGATGAGCAAACAATCCTTGTTGCCTTTAAGGTGGCAAGGATTGTTTTTACATTCATGGGGGATTTTCCGTCGCATTGTCTGATGTGGCTGCTTGCTTGTGCTGACTTCAACCTGCTAAACTCGTACCTCAAAGACGCCCTTCGAAAGTGAAAGAACAGTCCATGCGAGCGATTCGCTTTGAGCAATTTGGAGAACCGACAGATGTCCTCAAAGTCTGTGAGGTTGAAGAACCAGTTGCAAAAGTGGGGGAAGTGCTGGTTCGCATGCAGGCCAGTCCTGTCAATCCTTCTGACTTGTTAAATATTAGAGGCGGCTATTCAACCAGGCCTGAACTTCCTGCGACTCCAGGATTTGAAGGTGTAGGTGTAGTAGAGACAAGTGGAGGAGGATTACGCGGCGCGCTGTTAAAAGGTAAGCGAGTCATTGTGCTCAATCGCAATACAGGTAACTGGGCAGAAAAAGTGGCCGTCTCGAGCCAGTTTGTCATTCCTGTTTCTTCAAAATTATCACTGGAAGAATCTGCGACTTTTTTTGTGAATCCTGCGACAGCTTATATTCTGGTAAAACAGCTGCTACGCGTACCGAAAAATCAATGGTTGCTGCAGACGGCGGCGGCTTCGGCTGTCGGCAAAATGGTGATTCGCCTGGGGGATTATTACGGGTTTAAGACACTGAATATCGTTCGCCGTCATGATCAGGCTGCGCAGTTACGACAAATCGGTGCCAAATATGTGATCGTCTACAATTCAGCACATGACAATGAACGTATCCTGATCGATCAAATCCGTAAAACTCTGGGGCATGCCAGTCTGCAGTTTGCCATTGATCCGATCGGAGGACAGACGGCGTCTTCTATCGTCAAAGTGCTGGGGGAGCGGGCGAAGCTGATTCTTTATGGATCTTTGGAAAACGCACCTCTGGATTTTCTATCGCGGGAATTGATCAGAAATGGTGCGAGTATTGAAGGGTTCTGGCTGGCGCGTCAGATGGAAGCATTCTCATTACCAGAAAAAATAAAACTGGTGATGACTCTGACAAGATTAATTCGCAAAGGGGTGCTTTCAACAGAAATTGCCGCCAGATTCCCGATGGAGCAGATTGCGCAGGCCGTCATCGAGGCAGAGAGAGCAGGAAAATCCGGAAAAGTGTTGCTTACGATGCAACAGGAGTTCTGAATGCGTTTGATGTGCCTGTTGACAGGGCGAATTTCGGTTTCAAGCTAAGCTTTGGAACATGGTTCTTGATTGATGGTCGCGATTACGAATGTTCAATGATCTTTTTTTTCTGGTATTCGCGTTTGAACTGATTCTGTATCTGCTTTTGTGGTTGATTGTCTGTCGTATTCAATTTGCGCACAAAAAGAACGCGGTGTTATTGTTCCAATCAGTCTTGCCTTTGACGGCGATTCTTTTCACGGGCGTGGTTTTATTGTCAGCTTCTGTTGGCTCAACCCACCTGGAGTCCATTCGCAATTATCTGAGCAGGATCCATGAGGAGAGCGTTCCGTTATTGAATCATTCGATTCCCGCACTGGGGATTATTCTGATTGTGACGGGCATTGCATTTCACATGGGAGCCATCCCTGTCAATTTCCGTATTCGTGTGCTTCTGAAAGAAATACCTTATTGGCTTTCCATATTATCTGTCCTGATTTCCGCCTGTGCGGGAGCGGTATTTTTAATTCTGTTTGTACATAAAATTGCAGTGATATCTTACGGGTACACGGAGCAGATTTTATTTTTCATGGCTTTGATCGTGCTGGCTTCCACCGCCGGACTCTTGCTGATTGAGTCTGAGTTAAAGATCACATTGATTTTAATTGTGATGCAAATCACAGGTGTTTTCTTTGCGCAGCTATCGGCGACGTGTTGGAAATGGCGGCATGAACCGTTTGGAGGAGCTTCAATTTCCATTCCGGAGATGATGAAAGCGTTTGCTCCGGAACTGATAATTTTTGTCCTGGCGGTTTTTGGGCTGGCCTGCCTGCTGGATAGCCTCGGCAATCATCAAACAGAAATAAAGTATCAGGAACAGTTACAGGGCTTGATTGGCGATCAACGTTTACTGGGAAGTGTGGCCGTTGTTTTGCTGGCGACTCTGATGGGTTTTCCCGGGTTAGCTTTATTTCGAATGAAGTGGCAGACTTTGCAGACGCTTTTTGAAATCCAGCAGGAATCATCGGCGGGAATGATGGCGACGGTACATGCAGGTTATCTTGGGTTAGCTGTAGTGATGGTAATTTCTTCCACCATTGTCGCTTTCGTCTGCGCAAAACTGATCATACAGATTTGCTTTGCAAAACCTCTGACCCGTTACCGTCAGATTGCGCAGAAAAGAATGGCGTTTATTTGCTTTTGTTGTCTGATTGGCTCAATGATTTTAAATTTGAGAATGATTGTGAATCTCTAGGCTGAAGCCAAAGATGAGAGGTGAAATTAAGAAACTTTTTTATCGTCGTGATAGATCTTGAAGATAAAAACGTGACCACAATAGGGACATTCAACAGAACAGCCAAGCCGCCTGGATTGATAGTCTAAAGAGGTCAACTGACGGGACTCATTGATCCCGTATTTCGGTGTGATTTTTTTATCACAAGCCGGGCAGATCACTTCTGATTCGTTTTGGAGCATCTGATTTCTTTTCTAATTCATTGAACATGATGAAAACCGCAGCCCGCAATCTATTTCCCGGGCTTCAAAGTCAAAATGAATCAAGCGTCTTAAATCAAGGAATCATGCTTATGCAGGCAAAGACCTCCAATTTGGATATCTGAGTAGCTGTCGATTGTAGACTTTATCCTGTTTTATAAAGTGTAATCTCAGTAGCAAGCGATCAGCAGATACAAATACAGTGGGGCGGCAGTTCCATGCAGGCAACCCCGTCCATCTCCATCTCTGTCCCTGAACGGGCTAGACGAAACTGCCGCCACCTGTTTGTTTTGTCTTGATTGTATCAGATTACGAAAGTTAAAGTATGCTGGCGAATTCTAAAAGAAGGGTATGACAACTATTTGGCACACCCCTTCATTTTATTAAAAAATAAAGCAAGAATCTAACGACCAGAAAAAAGCGATTTTTAGCGAAGGAGAGACCACGTCATTTTAGGTCATCTATGATCACTGTTTCTTTTGAAAAAACATCTGGCATAACGACTTTCATCACGATGCTGGAATGATTCACCGGACCGAGGTAAGCTGATTATAGTTTTCGTCCGCGAACTTTTCCTGTCTAAAAATGAAGGTGTACCGTGAGAGTCGTCACTTTTGGTGAGGTCATGTTGAGGCTTGCCCCTCAAAACCATCTGAGAATCAGGCAATCCATTCCTGGTCTTCTTGAATCAACGTTTGGTGGAGGCGAGCTCAATGTCGCCGTATCCATCGCTTTTCAGGGGGGCGCCTCGGCTTTCGCGACAGCATCCCCGGATAATGCGATTACGGATTCACTCATTCAGGAGATGGGGAAAACAGGCGTTGATTCCAGCCTGATCTATCGGAGCCAACAGGGGAGATTCGGAATTTATTTCGTGGAAACCGGAGCAAACCAGCGCGGGGGGACAGTGACCTATGATCGTGGGTTCAGTTCGATCGCTTTAGCTTCTCCCGAATTGTTTGACTGGGATCGGATTTTTGAGGGAGCGACCTGGTTTCATATTACAGGGATTACTCCAGCGATTAGTGAATCGGCGGCACATTTAACTGTCAGGGCGCTCCAGGAGGCGCGTCAACGCAATGTGATGGTTTCCTGTGATTTGAACTTCCGCAAAAAACTCTGGAACTGGAAACCTGATACCAAACCGATTGAATTAGCCAGAGAGACGATGCAATCGCTCGTTCCCTATGTTGATCTCGTGATCGCGAATGAGGAAGATGCGGATTTATCATTGGGAATCAGAGCGCCTGAATCTGATGTCGAGGCGGGAGCCCTGAATATTCAGGGTTATCTTTCCGTTGCAAAACAGATTACCGAGCAGTATCCCAATGTAAAGCAGGTCGCAATCACGTTACGCGAAAGTATTTCAGCCAGTCATAACAACTGGGGTGCGATGTTGTATGATCAGGGTCAGCAGCAGGCCTGTTTTGCGCCGTGTGACTCGGATGGCAATTATTCCAGTTATCAGATTCACAACATCGTCGATCGGGTGGGGGCTGGCGACTCTTTTGCCGGAGCGTTGATTTTTGCATTGAATACTCCGGAACTTGCATCCCTGGAGACAGCCATAAGATATGCGGTTGCCGCCAGTTGTTTGAAGCATAGTATTCAGGGAGATTTTAACTATTCGACTCGGTCGGAAATTGAAGCCTTGATGAATGGTGGCGGATCCGGTCGTGTGCAAAGATAAGAGCCGACGGTACTTTTTTCAATGAAGGTTCTCAATTCTGTAAGAGAAACCGGATTCGGCTGACGGGTAAATGTCGTATGGGAGGTGCGGGTAAGTATGAAGCGAGGATCAGGACGCCGCACCCGGCTGGAAGCCCGTTTGAGTTCTCTCAATACGCCTTTGTTTCTGATCGATGCATCACGAACAGTTCTGTTTTTTAATCAGGGCTGTGAAAAAATCTTGGAATGGCCTGCAGAGGAAATTCAAGGACAGACTTGTGATTACGCAGTGGATACGGACGCCGATGAGTGTGAATCGGTCTGTAATTTATTGTGCCCTCCTCCCGAGGTTTTTAAGGGCAGCAGATCTGAGGTCCCCCGTTATCTGCTCACGCGTCGCGGAAAAACATTACCTTGTGTGATCCGTTATATCCCTTTACTTGATGAACAGCTTCAGACAAAATTGGTCTTGGGAATCATCGATCGAATCGAAGCACCTCATGCTTTGCCGACTGCATCTCCACCTCAGCAATTGCATGCTGAACTGGCCGCGTTACGTTTGTCTTTGAGAAACCGGTTTCGTTTTTCCACGATTGTTGCGCGTAATGATGCCATGCAACGCGTCTTGCGGCAGTTGGAACTGGCGATAAAAACGAATCAGCCAGTCCATTTCTGTGGGGAGCCGGGCACGGGAAAAGAGCATCTGGCTAGAGTCATTCATTTTGAAAGTGAGCAGAGAAGAAAAATATTTATTCCCCTGGATTGTGAAATTTTGCCACCCCGCGAACTGAAACAAACGGTCACAAAAATCTTTCAAAGAGATTTCGACGAATCAATGCCTCTCGAACCAGGCGTTCTTTTTCTTTCGCATATTGAGTCTCTTTCACGTGATATCCAGGAGTTGATCTTATCGAAATATCA
>NZ_CALFPF010000402.1 GCF_937919775.1 uncultured Gimesia sp. | reverse complement strand
GGTGGCGCTTTTTATCATTACCCGGAAATTATTTACCTGCTGATGGATAAGGGCTTCCGCCAGGAGTTTCTGTCCCGGATGCCGGAAGAAATTCGCGAAAGAAGCGTACTGGCAGATCTGGAACGAGAATACTCGCTGTATGAAATCGCCATCATCACCCGGGCAGCCCCGGCACGCGTTCTGGGCATGAAAGACAAAGGGCACCTTGGCGTGGGAGCACACGCTGATATTACCATCTATGCACCTCAACAAAACCGCCAGGAAATGTTTGAGCGTCCTCGTTGGGTCTTTAAGGATGGCCAGCTTGTCGTAGAAGATGGAGAAATTCAGGCGCATCAGTTCGGGCGGACCTATTATACAGCTCCTGATTTTGACCAGGAATTTCTGCCACATATCAAAAACTGGTTTGACGAGAACTATACGATTCGTTTTCGAAACTACCAGATTGAGCAGCATGATCTTCAAAAAGCAGAAGAAGTCTCCTGCGGAATAAGTTAGTAGTCTAAAACTGTATTCCGAGGAGCAGACAACAACAGTCGTATCTATAGAGTGGCCCATGCAATATATAACTGCTTACCATTCGAAATAAACGTAATCAGATCAGGTACGGATTTACCGATTTCAGATTGGCGGCAAAGTCCGATCTGATTCTGCATCTGCCAGAACCATGTCCTAAATCGGGAGAAACTGCCCTTCGTCCGGCCGAAAATTGAATACCTCGCCGGTTTCAAATTTGTAAACCCAACCATGTAGCTTTAACTCTCCACGACCAACAGCAGCGGCAACTGAAGGGTGAGTTTTTAAGTTTTTAAGTTGAACGAGAACATTTTCCTGAACGGTAAGTACCAGACGCCTCTCTGCCTCAGTAATGTGCGTATAATTCTCGTTAACGATCCGGCGAGTTGATTCGGCGTGTTCTAAATAAGCTTTGACAGCAGGCATTTTTTCAATGAGGGCAGGATCAAGCAGACCAGACATAGCCCCACAATGAGAATGGCCGCAAATGATAATGTCTTTCACTTTTAACGCGCTCACAGCATACTCAATCGTCGCTGCCTCGCCACCATGGACCGTTCCATAGGGGGGAACAATATTTCCAGCAGTCCGCTGAATGAATAGCTCACCTGGTTTTGTCTGAGTCAAATAATTAGGATTGATTCTTGAGTCAGAACAGGTAATGAATAAAGCGAGCGGTTTTTGGCCTTCAGCCAGTGTTTCAAATAGTTTTTGATCCTGGCTGAAGTAGTTTCTCTGAAACTCGTGAATCCCGTCAACGAGCTTTTGCATCTTCTTTCTCCTGCTATTTATGATTCATGTAACTCGCGCAAATTAAACATCAGTCCACATGTGTTTTGTTACATATTAGTTATCAAGCACTTACTCGTTTTCATTCTAGTAGCGTTCTCTCGAAAAACGAGTCAAATTCACAGTTCAATGGTATCTCTCGCAAAACTGTTACAGGTTTATAGTTGAGAGCGAAAACAGACTAAAGACCAAAGCAGGGAATCTGCACATTAAAGCACATGGCAGCGTTCCTGAAAGCGAACTTGCCGTTAGCCCTTAAAACCATTATATTACCGCCAAGCTCCTTCGTGATTCTTCTTTGCCAGCATTAAATCTAATGAACCCTCCTGAACCACTTTTTCAGGCGACAAATGCTGCTAAAACAATTAATGCTGCTGGGATATTTGATGAAATTCTTTGTTTTATTCGTTCTCTTTTGGGGGGTGTTGTTTGGAACAGCGCTGTCTCTGATAGCAGGGGAAGATGGCCAGGAAATTCCAGTCGACCAGCCTTTCGGAAAATTTGAAGAGAATGAATCCAAGGAAGAACTGAAAAAGGGGGAGTCAACGACTCATCTTTTTGGAACGGTTGCTATCGATTTCTTTCTCGACAAGTCGATAGAGAGTTCGTTATATGAAATATTCTTTTTTGTCCCGCCGGTGAATCATAGCCCGGATCGATCTCGCGCGCCTCCTGTCTTCTCAGTTAACCCACGGCCGCTTGCCATCGCGATTTTGCAATGTCATGATGCATCGATCTATCACCTTTGCATCTGCCACTGTTGAAGCTCCTGAGGTCATTTCAAACGTTGAAATGGAGTCAGATCTTCGCTTCATTCCTGCTAGAGGCAATACGCTAATCCGCTGAATTCTCTTCACGGATTATTTCGGACATCTGGACCTCTTTTTCTGTGAAGAACAATGAACGAATCTTCAAATACTCACGCTGTCAATCAGACTTCAAAATCGACTCATGAAGAAAAGTTTTCCGAACTTCGTCATATGATTGAGCATGCAGCTCATCTCTTACCAGCTCAAGGGCCAATTACAGTCTTCGTCCACCACAATACTTTGCATGCATTCGAAGACATGCCATTTGAAAAAGGTGTAGTCGAAGGAGGACGAACTTTTGGATGCCATCCGTTTCTCTCGGAAGATCGTTACCGAAAAAAGTTTGAACATGACCGGATTCGTGTCACAGACATTGAAGCAGTTTTACTGGACGATCTCGGTGACAATGCTGAAATCCTCATCGGGAAATTTGGAACACGTTATGCTCTCCGATTAGCGATGTTGCAGTTCCCTCTGCATTCCGGACCAGTTTCTGAATTGCGCTGGTTCATAGCGGAAACCGATGCCTTGCAGTATTTTCGCCAGGAAGTCGAACCCGCGATTCGCGAACAAACAATTACAAAGACACGCCACTGGATCATGCGCGACTTCCTGAATGGAAACGACAGGGGTGAGCAGAGGGCTAAACATATCCTGGACAGCCTGTTTGAACAGTTTGGAAAAGAAAGGATTGAAACTTGGGACGACCGTAAATGGGAATCATTTGTGCTACATTTCCTATGGCGAGTCTGCCACAACGGTGCACATATTTCTAAGGTTAATACGAAGTTTTCACAGAAACTTCTCAGGCATCGAGATCTATTACTGAAGGTCACTGGCGAAGATACGGATTTTATCGTTCACGATGTGCTGATCCGTTTTTGTGCGGCCTTTCTCGATCAAGGATTCGGTAACCTGCCATTGCCCGATCGCGAGTCAGGATTCTATCATTCATTTCTGCAACTGTATTCCGGATCAATGATCAGACCGGCGATCGAACTTTCCGGTTTGAGACGTGAAATTCAACGACTGGACTCTTCAGGGATTGGTCCGTTTGAATCGATTACAGAGTCGCTTTCTTTGTTGGGAGTGGCCGAAGATGATCGTGATGAATTTCTTTCTCAGACGCTCCTTGCCTTACGGGGCTGGGCCGGCATGGTCTGGCAAATGGAAACCAATGCCGAATGGATGCCCCACACGGCCCCTCCAGACAGTCTCATTGAATTCCTGGCAGTGCGCCTGATACTTGATCGACTGGCAGTCGAATATGTAATGCAAAATTCGTTCGGTTTTTCAGGGCAACTCGATTCCGTTCGAAATGAGATACTCAACCAAATTGGCAAAGACACGCGATGTCAAACAAGTCAGCGTGCATTTACGATCTTCCAGCTTGCGCAGGTCCGCGGTTGGAGCCCTGAAGATCTTCTGCATCTTTCCTGTGAACAATGGACAACTCTCATTCAGGAAATTGAATTGTTTTCCAGCCTTGAACGCCGACGCATTTACCATCTGGCTTTTGAGCGAAAATATCGCAATGAAACTCTCGACGCTGTCGCGGTGCACTCCACCCGGCATCGCACACAACGCGATCTATCCAAGTCTGATAAAACACGTCATCCTGCATATCAGGTTGTCTGCTGTATTGACGAACGCGAAGAATCCTTTAGACGTCATCTGGAAGAAATTGCACCTGAATGTGAAACCTTCGGTATTGCAGGTTTTTTCGGCGTTGCCATGTATTACCGCGGTGCAGCCGATGCACACTTCACGCCGCTCTGTCCGGTAAATATCAAGCCGGTTCATTATGTCCAGGAAGAGACGCTCTATTCTCTCACACAAGTCAGCCGACGACGAGCTGAGACACGGCGTCGAATAGGCCGGGCAACGCATCAAGCTCACATTGGAACTCGAACTTTCATCGGAGGCTTGTTGACAGGGCTACTCGGCTCACTGGCCGCCTTTCCGCTTGTCGCCAGAATTCTTTTCCCACGTACAACTGCACAAATCCGGCGTGTGTTTGACCGTTTTGTTGAGCCTCCGATCACGCAACTGCGTCTGGAACGAATGAATGCCCAGCCAGGACCGAATAACGATCAACTTGGTTATTCCATTGACGAAATGGCGAATATTGTTGAAGGCGGACTCAGAGCCCTGGGACTCGCGAAACCGGAGTTGTTCTCGCCGCTGGTAATCATTTGCGGGCACGGCTCCGCCAGCCTCAATAATCCACACGAAGCTGCCCATGATTGTGGAGCATGCGGTGGAGGTCGCGGCGGTCCGAATGCGCGGGCTTTTGCACAAATGGCAAATGATCCTCGCGTGCGACGCATTCTTTTGGAACGTAGTCTGGTTATTCCTGACAATACTGTATTCGCAGGATGTTATCATAACACCTGTGATGACAGTATCACCTGGTACGATCTGGATCGACTCCCTATTTCACAACGTGAATTATTTGAAAAAGCTGAGAAGCATCTCAACCAGGCTCGAGCCCACAGTGCTCATGAACGCTGCCGAAGATTTGAATCAGCGGAACTGTTACTCTCTGTGAACGATGCATTGAGGCATGTCGAAGGTCGTGCTGAAGATCTCTCACAGACGCGACCGGAGTACGGTCATGCCACGAACTCACTGTGCTTTGTAGGCCGCAGAAGGTGGAGTCGCGGACTGTATCTCGATCGTCGTGCATTTCTGACATCCTATGATCCGACGCAGGATGACTCAAACAGCTCAATTCTTGAACGGTTGCTGCAGGCCGTGATCCCGGTATGTGCCGGAATCAACCTTGAATATTATTTTTCTTACGTCGATTCAACAGGCTACGGTTGCGGAACAAAACTCGCGCACAATATTACATCTCTACTGGGTGTGATGGATGGAGCGTCCAGCGATCTGCGACCTGGCTTACCTCTGCAGATGGTCGAGATCCATGAACCAGTACGTTTGCTCTTTGTAATTGAAACCACGAAAGAAGCAATGAGACGCATTATCGCAGACAACGCCGCCATTGCTCAGCTCGTAGACGGTAATTGGGTACAACTGCCGATCGTTAATACCTAAACATCGCAAATTGAGCTTTTCCGTA
>NZ_CALFPF010000401.1 GCF_937919775.1 uncultured Gimesia sp. | reverse complement strand
ATGGCTGCAGACACAGGCACAAAACGCATCGGGCGTGAATGTGATTGCCACTCTCAGAAATCAGGCGCCGTTCATCATTGAACACCGTTTTGGCAAAGGTCGCATTATCACCTGTCTCACATCGGCGGGTCCGCTGGTGACCAATGAAGGGGAACCCTGGAACTCCTGGGCGTTTAATCCGAGTTTTATCGTATTCCAACTGGAACTGCAAAAATATCTGGTTCAGTCCCGATCCCACGATCAGGCAGAAATTGTCGGCGATCCGATTGCGTTTTCGCTCGATGCCTCGGTCTTTTCGGATGAAATTCAAATTCAAACACCTGTTTCTCAGGGAGAGCGAACGATACGGCTGAAAGCCTCTCCCAAACAGGAAGCGGATGCCGCCGGCAATGGTCCATTGAAATTAGTGACTGCCTACCGCGAAACCGATCAACCCGGCGTCTATTCCGTACAACTGAAGCGGCAGGATCAAACGGTGGAACAACAAATGTATGCGTTTAATTTTCCGGTGACAGAAAGCAATCTGGAACTGGCCTCGTCCGATGAATTAATCAAAGAACTTGGCAACCAGTCGCAAATCCAGATTCAGGAGCCGGGAGAGTTCCAGTGGATTCAAGGGCAGGAAGCCGGGCGGGAAATCACCAATTCCATTTTAGTGATTCTGTTCCTGGTATTGATATGTGAACAATTACTGGCTTATCGATTAAGCTACCATCCCTCAATCGCGGGTGCAGCTGCATGAACTTTTTTTCTTCTTTGTCTGATTCATTGATCCTCGCCGCCGGCGAAACGACCGCGTTTCGTTCGATCGAGTATGATACGCCCGAATCAGGCTGGGGCTGGCTGTTACTGCTGGGAGGCCTGGCTGCGATCCTGGCGCTTTCGTTCCGGACTGCCTGGAAGGATTCCGTCCAACTGCCCCTGTTCTGGCGCTGCTGGCTGACCGGCTTGAGACTTTGCGTTTTAGCCGCCTTGATTGTCATTGTATTCAATCCGCACGAACGAACACAAAAAATGTCCTTTCGTCCGTCACGCGTGGCGGTGCTCGTCGATACCTCGCTGTCGATGAGGCATCCCAGTCAACTGGTCCCCGTCAACGCCAGCTCACCGGCCAGCCAAACGGTCCCCAGCCGCATGCAGGCCGTTGAAAAACTGCTGGCTGATTTACCGTTGATCAAAGACCTGCAGAAAAAACACCAGGTCAGTGTTTACACATTCGACCAGACTTTGACGGGCCCGCATCATGTCTTTCCCAAAGAACAGACAGCACAGAACCCGACTCCAGCGAGTGCAGAATCAAATGCGGAAATCAAACCCAAAACACAAATCGACTGGAACAGCCTGCTGCAGCCTCAAGGTCTGGAAACCAGACTCGGAGAATCGTTGGGACAGTTGATTCGGGAAATTAACGGTTCCACACTGTCCGGGATTATTATTGCCACCGATGGCGCTTCCAATGCAGGCACCGATTTAATCTCAGCGAATGAAGTCGCGAAAGAATCAAAAGTCCGCCTGATTACCCTCGGCGTCGGCAGTCCGACCAAACCGGCGAATATTCAGGTTTCCAAAATCATCGCCCCCACCGACGTCCAGTTTGGAGACGGTTTTGAAATCACCGCACTGCTGCAGGCGGTCGGGATGCCGGGACGAAACATCACTGTCGAATTATTGAAAAAGCTCAAGGGTGAAGCCCAACCAACCGTCGAGGAATCACGAGACATTTTGCTTCCGACCGAAGATGGGATTCCGCTGGATGTCAAATTCGAACGCACACCCAGCGAAGAAGGTGAGATCAGCTACCTCGTGCGGGTGCGGGGGAATCAACTGGCCCAGGATGCCAACGCGATGGACAATGAACTGGAACATAGCGTGAATGTTTTCAGCCGCCCCACACGCGTTCTGATTCTAGCCGGCGGCCCGATGCGAGACTATCGATTTGCCCGCACAATGCTTTATCGGCACCCATCCATCAAGTCCGATGTCTGGCTGCAATCAGCGTCCCCCGGCGTCTCTCAGGACGCCGACCAGATGCTCTATGAATTCCCCGATCGAACGGATCTGTTTGAGTATGACGTGGTCCTCGCATTTGACGTGAATTGGGAACTGCTCTCACCAGAGCAGATGCAAACCTTGAATGAATGGGTGGCCACTGGCGGCGGGGGGATTGTCCTGGTTGCCGGCGATGTGTTTACACCCAAACTCGCGCAGGACGCCGAACGGTTTCAACCGATTCTCGACCTGTATCCTGTCGCCATCAATTCGTTCGTGCGTGATTACCTGGATGAAGAAGCGGTCCAGATCCGCAGGATTGAATGGACTCAGGCCGGACTCGACGCTGGATTTCTGATGCTGACTGATGACCCGGCGACATCCAGAGAATTATGGGAAAACTTTCCCGGCATTTATCGCTGTTACCCATCCAACGGTGCCAAAGCAGCCGCCACTGTCTATGCCCATTTCCCAGATCCCAAAACACAGACCGAACATGGCTTCTCGATATTAATGGCTTCACAGTATTATGGTGAAGGCCGCTGCTTTTATCTGGGCAGCCCGGAAATGTGGCGGTTACGGTCGATTGAAGAAGATTATTATGACCGTTTCTGGACCAAGCTGATCCGGAATATCGGACAGGGTCGCACGAAACGAGGTACCAAACGAGGCACATTGATTCTCGAACGGGATGAATATCTGCTCGGCCAGACGGTTTCTGTGCGTGTCCGATTGCTCGATCCGGAATTTAAACCTTTGATTCAGGAATCGGTGCCGATGGAAGTCATCGACCCGCGCGGCAGACCGCTGGTTCCCAACCTGTTATTAATGCACGATCGAAATCGCCCGGGAGAATATGTCGCCAGCTTTCGCGCCAGTCTTCCCGGAAAATATCGCTTCCAACTGACCGTGCCAGCATCTAAAGGACAAGTGGTGGATGGCAGCCTCTCTGTATTACTTCCCCGCCTCGAAGATGAGGCGCTGAGTCAGAATGTCAAAGGGCTCAAGGAACTCTCCCGCGATACAGGCGGTGAATACCTTACCATTGATGAGGCGGAAAAGATTCCCGCACTGCTGCCCGATCAGGGAGAAGAATTTTTAGTCGACGAACGGTTGAAAACCCTCTGGGATCAGTCCTGGGTGTTCTTCCTGTTAGCCGGATTTTTATCAGCCGAATGGCTCACGAGAAAACTGTTTAAACTGTCATAAATCATCCTGTTGAAAATAATAAGATCACTGCCCTGTTTTGTCAGTGTGAAGCAAACGAATGAATGAACCTTCAAATTCAGCGATTCCTCAGGAAATCATCGATCTACTCGATCGGTTACGGGGAAAAATCCGTAAATACATTCTGCTGGAGGGTACCGCCAAACTGCTGGCTGTGGCCGGTCTGATTTTCTGGTTCAGTTTCATTGTCGACTGGGCTTACTTTCAACTCAGCCACCTCGAATTACCAGTCTGGTTTCGCGCCTCGTTCCTGCTGATTGCTCTCACGATAATCGTATTTCTGGCCGGTAGTTTTGTTCTCTTTCGCCTCATGAAAAAAATGAGACGCAAAGCGCTG
>NZ_CALFPF010000400.1 GCF_937919775.1 uncultured Gimesia sp. | reverse complement strand
GGGGGTAAACGTTTTACTCTCTCAGCAACTGGGATTTTAAAACCATCATCTGAAACAGGAACTTCCGATTCGCCACGCATAATTGATGCACTGCCCGTTTAACTAGGAATATTTGTCAACTAACTGTTCTCTGCCAGAAATCTTCTGATTCGACAGCTTTTTACTTATGCCGAAGAATGATTTCTAAAGAGATTACTATTTTACGCAACAGCCCCCAATAATGCGCCTGAGTAATACGAGTAATTTTACTCAGATTATTCAGCATATGAAAAAACGTGTGTCAGTAAACCAGGACTGACACACGTTTTGGCTATCTGGTTCTCATTTTTTGAGAAAAATTACTATCTGGGAGACGGGTTGAGGCCCTGATCGGGGCTGCCAATCGCCGGTTTCACACTACCTGGTGTAAAGTTCGTTCCCGATGTCTGGGACACGCCACCCGTTGTGGTGTTGGTGATGTAATTGTCCACGCGGGTTTCATCTTTCAGCTTCTTAAACACGCGAGCGACTGCTTCCTGGGCTTGTTCTTCGTTCAACTGTTCCAGCAACTGATTTTTCACTTCGCCAATATTGGTGACAACCGGTTCAGTATGTCCTTCACAGAGCAGAATCGCATATCGGCTCAAACCGATTTGAATGATCCCGGAAACTTCGTTTTCTTTCAACTTGAAAGCCGCTTTCCAGAGGCTTTCATTTTCGGAGTATTGTGGAATCGGTTGAATGGCACCGCCCAGAGCACGGCTGCTTGGTTCGATGGAGTAATCGCGGGCAACGCGTTCAAAGTCAGCCGGATTTCTTTTGACATCATCCCAGATTTTCTGTGCCCGGTTCAGGTTGTCCAGCATGATCATACGGGCTTTCACACGTGGACCGTAATCGCGAGCGAATGCTTTCTGGACCTGATCCTCAGTCAATGCTGTTTGTTGACCGGCCAGTTTTCTTAAAGCCAGCATCGGCCAGATCACATTATGGCGATACTGATTGGGATTCATTTTGCGTTCCGCCAGCAACATTTCATACCAGGTTTTGGTATCCAGATTGAAGCGTTTGGCAATCTTCTCCACTTCCGCGTGAACTTCGGCTTGTTCTACAGCCACGCCAGCTTTCTGGCAGGCTTGTTCAATGATGGCCCGGTTCACGACATTTTCCAGAACTTCCGGTCCATATAGTGCCAGGCATTCGCGGGCCAGTTCATCTTCCGTGATCACCATGCTGCCAACTTTAGCAACAGGTTGACTGCGGACCGTTGGTTGACTTCCGGAAATTCGCACAGTGCCTGCTTTTTTATCTTCGCCGGCAGCACCGTCTTTCGCATTGAATGTCTGGAAAAAGAGTACACCAGCGAAAAGAACCAGTCCGGTACCGGCTGCGAAAAACAGTATTTTTCGTTTCGAGTTTGTCTTGGCTTTGGTCGCATGCGGGTTTGGGGTTGGTTCGCCCATTGCTTAAAATCTCCATGTTTTGTATCCGACGCGAGGGGATCATGTGATTGCCTGTTATCAGCCCCACCAGCTTTCAAGCTGGATTCAACAATCCCCTGGGTCATGGGATCGTTGGGAAATGATTCCGGATCTGTCCTGAATCAGGCAGCTCCAGATTCACCAATCACGTTGATACTTAGTCGTCAGAAGATTTACGAAACTTCCTTGTCTCAAGCTCTACCATTAGAGCGCGGCGGAAATGTAAAACTTTCAACAAAGCAGGTCAACAGCAATTTATGGAACCTGTAATCTGTATAGGTTTCACAAAAGGCAGGCAGGTCTCAAACCTTGTTTTTAAGGCGGTTTTACTTTGTTTTTGCAGTTTTTTTTGATCCTGAAGAAGTTCCGTGCCGTTTTGTGAGCACAGGGTTTTGTAGAAACACCGTGGATTGTGTATGAGTTGAGGAGATTCAGCAGCTCGCAAGCCCAGAAAACCGGACTGATTTGCTAATATTCGGCAGGTCGGTAATTTCTTCGATTGCGGGTGAACTTTGGTGAGCGTTACAATCAGACAAGTGGCACGTTCGCTGTCCGCATTTCTTTTTTGAGCCATTCACGCAGAACCAGATTCAGGTACTAATCAGGCAGCAGCATTAAGAAAAGGGATATCAGCATGGGATTCTGGATGGATAAATTACGGGGCGAACTCGTTGATATCATTGAGTGGATCGATGATTCAAAACACGTTCTCACCTGGCGATTTCCCCGGTATCAGAATGAAATCAAAAATGGGGCGCAATTGATTGTGCGTCCGGGGCAGATGGCGTTGTTCGTGCATCGCGGGCAAGTCGCCGATGTGTTTGAGCCGGGCCATTATCAACTCACGACCGACAATCTGCCCATTTTAGGAACACTTCAGGGCTGGAAACACGGCTTCAACAGCCCGTTTCGTTCCGAAGTTTATTTCGTTAATACCACGCAGATCACGGACTTGAAGTGGGGCACTCCCAATCCGATCATGCTCCGCGATCCCGAATTCGGTCCGATCCGATTGCGGGCCTTTGGTAATTATTCACTCAAAGCCAATGACCCGCGCATTCTCGTTAAAGAACTGGTGGGTACGGATTCCGAGTTTCACTCGAATGAAATCAATGAACTGTTACGTTCGATTATTATCAGTTCCTTCGCCGATCTGATTGGTGAAGCGAAGTATGCAGCTCTAGATCTCGCCTCCAAATATACGGAGATTTCAGTTGAGCTGAAAAAAATCGTCAATGAGCGGATCGACGACGAATACGGTCTGGAAGTGCCACAGTTGTTGATTGTGAATATCTCGCTCCCGGAAACCGTGGAAAAAGCCCTGGATACGCGGACCAGTATGGGGGTCATCGGCGATATGAATCAGTTTCAGCAATACCAGATGGGGCAGGCCATGCTTTCCGCCGCCGAGAATCCTTCCGGCGGAGGAGCCGCTGAGGGCATGGGGCTCGGCATGGGCTTTGCGATGGCCAACCGGATGATGCACGCTCCCGGCATGGGAGCGCCGGGTCAGATGGCGCCACCGCCACCACCGGCGGCCTGGCATATCGCCGTGAATGGTCAGTCGCAGGGACCTTTCACACTGGAACAAATCTCTCAGGGGATAACCGGCGGTCAGATTTCAGGAACAACGCAAGTCTGGTCTGCCGGCATGTCGGGCTGGCTGCCCGCCGGTCAGGTGCCACCATTGGCAGGTTATTTTCAGGCTACACCACCGCCTCCGCCAGCCGGTTAAAGGGCCGGGGGCTGCGATCCCGATCAATCGTATCTTGGAGAGTCATGCTGATTTCGAAAATTGACTGCCATTGGCAGAAAGACCAGAGGCTGGTGTCCGCGTGAGAGTCGCACATGTTATCACCCGGATGATTATTGGCGGCGCGCAGCAGAATACGCTCTATACGGTCGAAGATCAGTATCGGGATTATCACGACGAGGTCGCACTCCTCACGGGACCGACGGAAGGGCCGGAAGGGACGTTAATCCCTCGTGCCGAACAGGGTGGTTTCGATTTGCGGATCGTGCCTCATCTGACCCGCAGTATCAGTCCGCTGAACGAGTGGCGCGCCTATCGGGAACTGATCGCAGAACTGCGCGATTTCCAGCCCGAACTGGTTCACACTCATAGTTCCAAAGCAGGTATTCTCGGACGTGCCGCTGCCTGGCATCTCAAGCTGCCCACCGTGCACACCATTCATGGAGCCGCCTTTCATTTCGGGCAGTCGCCAGTGCATTACCACGCTTATATTGCCGCAGAAAAGTGGGCAGCAAAACGTTGCGACCGTCTGATCAGTGTGTGTGATGCGATGACCGATCAATACGTGGCGGCCGGCATTACGACCAGAGATCGCTGTGACACCGTTTACAGTGGAATGGAAGTCGAACCGTTTCTCACTCCGGCGCGTCCTCCCGCTGACGTCCGTCGGGAACTGGGTATCGAACCACAACACATTGTGATTGGCAAAGTCGCACGGCTGTTTCATTTGAAAGGACACAAGTATCTGATCGAAGCAGCCAAACAGGTTGTCGAGGCACAACCACAGGTTCGCTTTCTGCTGGTCGGAGATGGAATTCTCAAAGCAGAGTTCGAACAGCGAATCGCCGATCTGGGTCTCACAGAGCATTTTATTTTCACCGGTTTGGTCCCTCCAGAGCGGGTGCCGGAATTGATTCATGCCATGGATATCGTCGTGCATACCAGTGTCTGGGAAGGCCTGGCCCGCGTGCTTCCTCAAGGATTGATCGCCGGTAAGCCGGTGGTCTCGTACGACGTAGATGGTGCGCGGGAAGTTGTGATCCCCGACGAGACCGGTTATCTACTGCCGCCGGAATCGATTGAGCCGTTGTCGCAGGCGTTGATCGAACTCGCCGCTGATCCCGAAAAACGAAAACGCTTTGGCCAGACGGGACGCGATCGATTTACCGATCAGTTTCGGCACGAAACCATGACGCGTCGATTACGCGAAATTTATCAGCGGGTTCTCGACGACCGGAAAAACAAGCGGTAAAAAAAGCAGGATAGCACTGATTCAGTACTATCCTGCGAGTGAGTGTCAGCTGGACTTAATTCTGCAGCAGGACGTTGACCCCTTTTTTGTTCGAGAGCACGATATCAGGGCGGCCATCACCGTTCATGTCGGCCATCGAAAACTGAGTGCCCACGCCGGTATCGTTGCCCGCTTCGATCTTATGCGGAATGATCTGAGGAGCAGCGCCTTTATTCCGTTTGATCTCATACCAGTACATCACGACCGGGTCTTTGCCCCCCGGATCATTGCCATTGTGGGCGAAGAACCGTTTGCCGGTGACCAGATCGCGCTCGCCGTCGCCATTCATATCGATAAAGTGGACCGCGTGTGTTTGCGAATAGCTCTTGTCGATCAGATGCGCTTTGAACTTTGGTTTGCCGTCTTCGGAGACATTCTCAAACCACCAGACGCCAAACGCAT
>NZ_CALFPF010000399.1 GCF_937919775.1 uncultured Gimesia sp. | reverse complement strand
GGAGGGATTTGTCCAGCGCAGTCCGTCCGGCTTATTGAGCCGTCGGGAATTACTGCGTACTGCGGGCGGAGGAATCGGGGCGATGGCTTTGAGTTCTCTGCTCCAGGCGGATGGTGTCACTCATGCGGCTGCAGCTTCGAGTTCTTTTAAACCGAAGACGCCCGATTTTCAACCGCGCGCGAAACGCATGATCTGGCTGTTCATGCACGGCGGCCCAAGCCACGTCGATTTATGGGACCCGAAGCCGGATCTCGTCAAGTATTCCGGCCAGCCGCTTCCCGACAGTTTTGGTGAAGTCATGACGCGGCGAACAGTCGCGAAGAATCCTTTACTGGCTCCGGTCAAACCGTTTCGTCGTCGTGGAGCATCGGGTCTGGAAGTCAGTGATTTTCTGCCGCACACGGGGGCGCTGGTGGACGATTTGTGTGTCGTGCGGTCGCTGCATGGTGACAGTGTGAATCATCCGCAGTCGGTGTATCAGATGAATACCGGCAGTATTCTGATGGGACATCCAAGTGTGGGAAGCTGGATCGCCTACGGTCTTGGTTCGGAGAATGCTGACATGCCCGCGTTTGTCGTGATGCCGGATCCCGGTGGCGGTGTGAAAGGGGGCCCGCCGGCCTGGGGCAGCGGTTATCTGCCGGCGACGTTTCAGGGAACCACAATGCGGCCGGGAAAAACGCCGATTCTGAATCTCAAACCTCCGGCGTCGATTTCTGTACGACAGCAGCGTACGACGCTCGATTTGATTCAATCGATGAACCAACGTCATTGGGAGGCCCGTGATCAGGACGATGAATTGTCTGCGCGGATTGCCGCTTACGAGCTGGGATTTCGAATGCAGACGGCAGCTCCGGAACTGGTTGATCTGACACAGGAGACAAAAGAAACACAGACGATGTATGGTCTGGATGATCCCCACACAAAAGATTTCGGCGAACGCTGTCTGCTGGCGCGGCGGATGGTGGAGCGGGGCGTGCGTTTCGTGCAACTTTATTCTGGCGACACCGTCGGCTGGGATGCGCACAGCGATGTCACGAAAAATCATACAGACTATTGTCGCAAAACAGATCAGCCGGTCGCTGCTTTACTCAAGGATCTCAAACGCCGTGGACTGCTGGAGGATACGTTGGTTGTCTGGTGCGGCGAGTTTGGTCGGATGCCGATGAGCGAGCAGGGGAAAGGCCGCGATCATAATCCCTGGGGCTATTGTGGCTGGCTGGCGGGAGCCGGAATTACCGGAGGCCGTTATCACGGTGCCACCGATGCCATTGGTTTACGTGCCGTCGAAAATAAAGTACACGTGAATCAGTTTCATGCCACGCTGTTGCATTTGATGGGCCTGGATCATGAAACGTTGACCTATTTCCATAACGGCCTGGATGAGCGTCTGATTGGACCGGCGGAAGTGGATATCGCGAAAGGACTGCTCACATGATTCGCGGTTTGTTGATCACTTTCTGCTGTATGTTGTGTTGCACTGTGACGACGTTCGCTCATGAACGGTTCAAACTGATGGAAGAACCGATCACAAAATCAGACCGTGAGCACTGGTCGTTTCAACCAATTCAGAGACCGGAACTACCAATAGTCAAAAATACGAAATGGTCGCGGACCCCCGTCGATCGGTTTATTCTTGCAACTCTCGAATCCAAAGACCTGCAGCCGGCGCATGAGGCCGAGCGAACCACACTCATCCGCCGTTTGTATTTTGATGTGACTGGTTTGCCTCCGACGCCGGAAGAAATCGACCGTTTTCTGGCAGACGATTCTGCAGACGCTTACGAACGGCTTGTGGATCGTCTGCTGACTTCGCAGCATTACGGAGAGCGCTGGGCGCAGCACTGGCTGGATCTGGCGCGATTCGCTGAGACAGATGGTTACGAGCATGACAAACTGCGTCCGGATGCGTGGAAGTATCGGGACTGGGTGATCAAAGCGTTGAATGCCGACATGCCATACGATCAGTTCGTGCGCTGGCAACTGGCTGGCGATGTGATTGCGCCGGAGAACCCCGAAGCAAAAACCGCGACGGCCTTCTGCCTTTCCGGTCCTGATATGCCCGACATCAATTCGCAGGAAGAACGCAAACACACCCTGCTGAACGAGATGACGTCGACGATTGGCTCGGTATTCATGGCGTTGCAGATGGGTTGTGCTCAGTGTCACGATCACAAATACGATCCGATCAGCACGATTGACTTTTATCGCATGCGGGCTTTTTTTGATCCTGCAGTGAAGCTGGCCCGGAATCAGTCGGTGACGATGCTGGCTTCCGCGGGAACAGCCGGCACACCCAGTCACGTGATGCTACGGGGGGACTGGCGACAGCCGGGGCCTAAAGTACAGCCCGCGTTTTTACGCGTTGCGAATCTGAAAGAATTAAACGTTGATGCGAAAGACACAAAACAGCAACGGCTTGAATTTGCCCGCTGGCTCACACAGGCAGAACATCCGCTGACGTCCCGCGTGATCGTCAATCGGATCTGGCAGCATCATTTTGGACGCGGCCTCTCTGCTTCTCCCAGTGATTTTGGGACGATGGGCGAGCTGCCTACCCATCCCGAATTGCTGGACTGGCTGTCCGCGGAGTTGATTGCTTCCGGCTGGAAACAGAAGTCCCTGCATCGACTGATTCTGACTTCCAGCGTCTACCGTCAGGCCGGGAGACCGGCTGTGGATTCAGCGCAAAACATCATAGAGTGGAAGAAGTCTCTGAAAGTTGATCCCGACGGGGCACTACTCTCGCGATTCCCGCGTCAGCGTCTAGATGCCGAAGTGATTCGTGATGCGATGCTGGCGATCAGCGGTAAACTTTCCGATCAAACCGGAGGGCGAGGCGTGATGCCTCCGCTGCCGCGCGAGTTGCGGGCGACGCTGTTGAAAGATCAATGGAAAACCAGTGCCAACGTCGACGATCATTATCGTCGCAGCATTTATGTCTTTGCGCGACGCAATCTGAGGTACCCATTATTCGATGTGTTTGATCGTCCCGATGCCAACAGCAGTTGTTCGCGGCGTGGCAATTCGACGACGGCGCCCCAGTCGTTACTGATGTTGAATTCCGAGAGTTCGCTCAAGTGTGCGCAGGAGCTGGCAGGTTTCATCTGGGACAAGTTCGGCTCTGATTCTGACCGGCAGGTGACGCTGCTGTTCCGCCGTGCTCTGGGGCGTTATCCGACTCAAATAGAACAGACGGAACTGACCGCGTTTCTGAAATCACAACGCAGATTACTTTCCTCCGAAAAACGTCCTGCCAGCCAACTGTTACTCCCCCTGACCGATGCAAAGATCAAAGACCCGTATGCGGGGGCCGCCTTGACAGATCTCTGCCTTGCCATCCTGAACACCAGCGAATTTATTTACGTCGACTAAGCGGCATTGCTTACAGATTATCAACCACAATCAGCTATTTCCGGTATGGCAGGTGGGCAGTTATCCGATCTCTGCTGCCAACCTGAATGATCACTTTCCTCTTATTTTGGTTGCATATTTAGTTAGGAATCCTAAGAATGGGTTGATACACACCACTGTTTTTCCTGAAATTTACTTGTGAAGGCGAAAAGTCATGCGATATGTGAGTTACCTGCTGCTGTTTTTTACCTGGAGTGTGACGAGTTTTCACGCGATGGCTGTCAGTGCTGAAGAAAAGGCTTTGAGTGGCCAATGGCGATTAATCGGAGATAGCCTGGATCAAAGCGGAAATCAAAACAATGGTGTAAACCGGGGCGTGCTGCTGAAGCCGGATCAGCCTGCGGTCTTTGATGGGCGGAACGCGTATATTGAAGTTCCCGATTCGGAATCGTTGTCTCTGGGGACCGGCGAATTTTCGATTTCGGTGTTTGTGAATACGAGTGCCCACCTGGATGACGTGATTGGCACCGTGCTCAGCAAGTATGATGCGAAAACGCGCAGAGGGTTTCAGTTGAGTATTAAAAACCATGCCGGCGTCACCAGCAGCCAGTCCAATGACCGCCATCTGCAGTTTGGGATTGATAATGGAAAAATGGATGCGAAGTGGACCGACCATGGTCGCCTGGGCGAGGCGATTCTGGTTTACAGCATGGCTGTTTATGACGGACAACTCTTTGCTGGGACCTGTGTACCGGGAAAAGAGGCCGCCGGTCGCGTGTTTCGCTTTGATGGCGGTCAGAAGTGGATCGATTGCGGCACGCCGGATGTCTGTAACGCGGTGAATTCCCTGGCCGTGTTTGACGGGAAACTTTATGCGGGGACAGGCAAGTATCGTTTGAAAGGTTCTTCACTGTCCGAATCGGAGAACCCGAATTGGGGGGGCAATGTTTACCGGTATGAAGGAGATGGCAAGTGGGTTGACTGCGGCAACCTGCCGGGAGTGGAAGCCATTAATGGGATGGTGGTTTATAAAGGCAAGCTGTATGCCTCTTCGATGTATGCACCGGCTGCTTTTTATCGTTATGACGGGGGCAAGCAGTGGACCTCGTGCGGCGTGCCTGACGGGAAACGTGTTGAATCGATGGCGGTTTATAACGGCGATCTGTATGCAACCAGCTATGACGCAGGCGCCGTCTTTCGTTTTGACGGGAAGGACTGGACGCATGCTGGAAAAGTGGGCGAGTCGACGCAGACTTATGGCTTCACGGTTTACGAAGGGAATCTCTACGTGAGTGAGTGGCCGCACGCGGAAGTCTATCGCTATGCAGGCAAGGACAAATGGGAGCTCGCCGGGAAACTGGGGGATGAGAAAGAGAGCATGCCGATGGTGGTGTATAACGGCAAGATGTATGCCGGCTCTCTTCCGCTGGCAGAAGTGTATCGTTATGACGGCGGAGTCGACTGGACGAATACGGGGCGCCTTGATATGACGCCCGATGTGCGTTATCGCCGGGTCTGGTCGATGGCCGTTTTTCAGGGCCGCATGTTTGCCGGCACCTTGCCCGCGGGTCGCGTGCATTCAATCGAAGCCGGTAAAAGTGCGACTTACGATACGGCGCTCAAACCGGGTTGGCGCCACATTGCTGCAGTGAAAGAAAAAGACCGGCTGAAACTTTACGTCGATGGCGCACTGGTAGCGACGTCTTCTGCATTTGATCCCGCCGACTATGATCTGACTAACGACAAACCGCTGAAGATCGGCTTTGGCGCACACGATTATTTCAACGGGAAAATGAAAGACCTGAAACTGGTTCGGCGGGCGCTGAATGCGGATGAGATTCAGAAACTGTATCAGGCCGACAAGCAAGACTGATTCAGATCACCGTGATCGAGAAATAAAAAAGAGCCACCCGAACTGGTGGGTGGCTCTTTTTGTTTTATCCAATGGATACATCGGCTGTTACTGAATTCCGTAACGTCGACGCAGATCGTTTTCCAGTTCGGGGACACGTCCCTGTTCTTTGTTCCAGAGCGGTTTTAACGGGAAGCTGGCAGGAACCTGCAGACCTTTGAGGTCATGAATATATCTCCAGAGAATGACGGCCTGCAGCCCTTCTTCAATGGCCAGGTCTTCACTCAACAGGCTGGGATATTTATTCAGCACCAGAGCATACAGCGCCATGCCTTTTTCGAGTTGTACTTTAGCTTCGTCGAACTTACCGCTGCGGAAGAGTTGCTCACCATCGTAGATCGCCTTGTGGGCATCGATGGTTTCCGTTTCCGATTCGGAAAGAGCACGGGTCCGCCAGAAGCGATAGTTGGACGTATCCTGATAACGATTCGTCCAATGTCGGACATCCGCTTCCGTGATATTTTCGTCACGTCCTGCGAGGTTTTTGATATCGTCTTCGGTCCATTCGAGTACGATCGGGCCTTTGGGCGTGATAAACTCTTCCCGGCCGAAAATCGTGGTCCAGTCTTTAAAGCCTTGCGCCCAGGCATCGGTGCGCTGTTTTCCGAATTTTCCTTCGCGCTGCATGGCGTTGGCATAATCGAACTGAGCATGCCAGGGAGAGGCACGGAACAGCATACGCATCTGTAAATGTTGCTTATGCTTCAATTCTTTTTCATTAGCGATCAGGAATTTTTCCTTGGCGACCTGATAGTTATCCAGGCGTTCGGGATTGATTTCCGGATCGGGGCCCCCTTCATAACGTTCGGCGTCGGGATCGACCTTATAGAAATTTCGGAATTGTCTCCACTCGTCAGATCGCCCGACTTTTTGTCCGTGCAGGTTGCCGACTTTCCAGTCGAGTTCGGGGTAACGTTCGTTGCGGGTCACACCCTCGTTCAGGAACTTGATACCTTCCTTGACCCAGAAATAGCGGTCTTCGACGGCGTCCCATTCTGCGGAAACGTTATACGCCAGATTCCAGCCCTGGAAGTCCCAGACTTTCATATAGTGCGGCTGCAGGAGGATGATCGAATCCACGGTCGAACGCAGTTTGGCCCATTCCTTTTTCTTCTGATAATCATTGGCGTCCATCCACAACAGGTTAGTGGCAATTCCCCGCAGGCCCAGCAGGACGAAGTTCATCGACGCGCTGGAAGGGTCCACATCACCCAGGGTGCTTTCACCCAGTTCATGCTGGACTCGTAATTGGGCAAGCTCGCCGCCAGAACCTTCTTCCCCTGTGGAAGGCATACCTAACCAGATCACCGGGATCAGCAGTACGATAATGGCCATGACATAAGCGAGCTTACGATGTTTGGAAGTGAGTTTGTTCATTTCGCCTCCAATTCGCGAAGTTTCAAGCTATAGAAAGAAACAATTAAACAAGGAAGAATATAGGCCGCAGCCGTGATAATGCCTGGCAGTAACGCTGCATCCCATGACACATCGAAACCCTTAATGACATACTCCCGCATATTTGAGTAGATGCCAAAGTTCGGAATAATCTGCTGGCATAACCAGAGGAAGTTAATAATACCGCCATCAACAATTCCAATAATGACCTTCACAGGTCCGTCAGGAAGTGCGGTTTGCGAGTTCATATGGGTGATCAGTCGATACCAGGCTTCGATGGCTCCAGCTGCCTGCATCTGACCACTGAGAAGTTCATTCATATATTCTTTGGACATAAAGCCGACCATGACGATCGTTAACGTGGTCAGAATGGCGACGGGGCCTTTCACGAAACAACTGATGGTGACGCCGAGCATGATCACGATCACCATCGGCAGCCAGATCCCGAAGACGGCTTTGGAATAACCTGAAAGGAACGCATGGTCGGGCGTACGAATAAAGAGGTCAGGCCGGGCCATACCCAGCAACTGCCCTGCTTCCAGACACTGGACTTCGACGGTCAGATTTCCCTCCTTATCAACCAGATCGGTGAAAATATCCAGCTCGGCCCCGGTTCCCCCTTCGGCATTGTCGTCTTTAAGTTTACGGTTGATTTCCAGAACGTTGTCTGAATATTCCTTGTTGATCAGCGGTCGGGAAGGAACACGCAGGTTTTTATCGTCATTGACAAATATGAATTGATAGAGGATACCCCCAGCTCCCATATTGCCTTTGTGAGTTCGAAAAGCTTCAAAAGAAGACTGCAGCACCAGCTTGTCGTTAATCGCATCGCTTTCGTCGATTCCCTTGAATTTATAGACAGCGCGTGCTTTGGTGGCCCCTTCGATGTAACTGCGGTACATCCAGATGTCACCCACATTGATGCCTGCCGCTGTGGAGGCGCCTTCGCGGTCGGTAAAGGAAATCGCGCCGTACACGGGAACTTTGGAGACCAGTTTATACTGGGCGCTTTCCGGAACCTGCCGATTGATCCAGATGTAACCGACGCCCCCCATTACGACCAGAATGGCGGTGCCCAGCAGCGTGAACCCGAGCATGCGGCCCATGACGATTTCAATCCGATAAACAGGCTTGGTGACGACGGTATGAATCGTGCGCAGTCGAATATCTTCGGGCAGTGACCAGCAGGCCAGCAGCAGCATAATCGGAATGACGAGCCAGCTGATAGCTTTGAGCACGAAATCAATGTAGGACTGAACCTGCAAATCAGGTCTGTCTGCAGCACCGGCAAGAAACCAGCCGGCGAACATGAACAGGACGGCAAAGATAATGAAGACGAACAGAATTTTCTGTCTGAGAGCTTCGCGGATCGTCAAAACAGACAGTGACCAGACGCGGCGGCAGGAAACGTGGATCATCTGAACGAAGAAATCCAGGATGCCCGAAAAGACATCTGCGACTCCTTTGAGACCGCGTGTGAGGACGCCGACAATGAAACACACAATAATCGCGATCAGCATCGTGCTGCCAAACACACTGAGAAAATGTTTAAAAGCATCCAGCAGATCGTACGGAATAGGATCAAAAGACATAATGATTTACTTCTGTGAATAACATCTCAAAGGAAATGATGCCCGACTGTTCGAATCAGCCAGGGACAGAGTTAATAATCTTGAGTAAAGACATTAGAAACATACAAAAAATAATGTTGCTTACTCGGAAGCCTTTTTCTCTTCGGTGTCTGGAACAAAACGCTGTCCAGGACGTTCTTTGCTTTCCTGAACGGTTTTCAGGAACAGTGATTCCAATGTTGCGGTCGGATGGTCAATCGTACCAACCGTTCCGTGGTGTTTCGCAACCACCTGTTCAATTTCCTTGATTGCCTCATCACTCAGACGGGAAGTCAGGATTTGGGTTTCATCCTGTTCTTTTAACAGGTCGTCGACGCGTCCCATGACTTTCAATTCACCGCCATACAGAATGGCGATCCGGTCGCAGACATCCTGCACGTCAGCCAGCAGGTGGCTGCACATCAGCACGGTTTTACCCTGTGCCTTCAGTTCCAGAATCATGCGTTTCATATCATCGGTACCGAGCGGGTCGAGACCACTGGTGGGTTCGTCGAGCAGCACCAGATCGGGATTGTTGATGAGTGCCTGTGCCAGACCGATGCGGCGGGTCATCCCTTTGGAATATTCTTTGAGCTGACGTTTCTTGGCATGTCCCAGACCGACTTTTTCAATCAGTTCGGCAGACCGTTCACGGCGCTCCTTGGCAGACATCTTGAATAAACGCCCGTAGAAATCGAGTGTCTCTTCGGCATTCAGAAAGCGGTACAGATAGGACTCTTCCGGCAGATATCCGATGTGTTCGTTCTTTTCCACATTCGACGCCGGCTGCCCGAGTACCTTGATTTCCCCTTCCGAAGGAAAAAGCAGGCCGAGCAGGAGTTTCAGAGTAGTGGTTTTTCCAGATCCGTTGGGTCCCAGGAGGCCGAAGATCTCCCCTTTTTTGACTTCCAGGCTTAAGGAATTGAGTGCACGAACTTTTTTACGGCCCCAGAAATCCCGGTAGATTTTTGTCAGATTGCTGATCTGAATGACTGGCTCGTTGTCCATTGGCGGTTCTTAGCTCCACAATTTGTTAGTTAGATTATGACCAGTAATAAGAACAGTTTCTCAGTCCTGAAAAGAGAACCAATTAAACTAACGCTAGAATATTTGCGAGTTTACTACGATTTGTGTCAGACCCCTGTTGGTAAAAAATTCAATTTTCCAATACAGAAAATCAAAAAAACAGGGGACAAAGCAGATCACTGACAGGCCAGCATCCATAACAGGGGCCAAAACTCAGGATTCCATTCAAAAACAATGATCCAAAGTGATTAACACTCTAAAATCGGGGGCCGGCTCTTGCAAGCTAGTAGAGTGGCATAGTGGGTTAAGATTT
>NZ_CALFPF010000398.1 GCF_937919775.1 uncultured Gimesia sp. | reverse complement strand
TATTATCTTACGTTATCGCTTTACCTTACGAGCTGTCAAGATTTTTCTCCATCATCAGGGGTGTTTTCTCTTTTGCTGGTAGTACAGATGTTTGAATCTGCCGGATCATGGTAAAAGATTGATGTTGGTGAATCTTGATGGGGCGTCCTGTGGAACTGCTCTTTAAGAACAGATGTGTTGTGAGAATGTTCAGTTGAAATTGAAAGATAGTTTCTTTCCGTAAAGGGTAGAATACCTACATTAGGTTCTGTGAATTTAACAATTCCCAAAGAAAATGGATTGTTTATGACGGTTTTATATCAGAGTCAAACATTTTTGCTACATGATACGGGAGCTCATCCGGAGAACCCAGCACGCTTGAAAAAAGTAATGGACCGTGTTTCAACAGAAGGCATTTCCAATCTGTTCATTCTTGAGAATCTGAAAAAAGGGACAAATGAGGAGCTTCTGCGAGTTCATACACCTGAATATCTGCAGGAATTAAAGCGATTTTGCGATGCAGGGGGGGGGAGAATTGAAGCAGATACCGTCGTTTCATTACAGTCGTATGAAGTTGCCAGCTCTGCGGCAGGCTGTGCAGTTGAGGCTGTGAATCAGGTCATTGAGGGGGAGCCACAGCGGGCATTCTGTGCCATTCGACCGCCCGGTCATCATGCACTTGCCGATCGGGCGATGGGATTTTGTCTGTTGAACAATGTTGCCATAGCGGCCCGACACGCCATCGTGCAGCATCAGTTGAATCGGGTGCTGATTGTGGATTGGGATGTCCATCATGGGAATGGCACACAGGATATATTCTATGATGATGAGCAGGTTCATTTTTATTCAGCCCATCGGGCTCCGTTTTATCCCGGTACGGGAGCAGTTGAAGAAACGGGGTCAGGGAAGGGGCTGGGGACCACCTGGAATCTCCCTCTGGCTTTTGGGATATCTCGGGCTGAATATTTTTCTCAATTTGAGCGAATACTGATCGAGGCTGCACGCAGATGTCGCCCCGAGTTGATCCTCATCAGCGCCGGTTTTGATGCGCATAAAGATGACCCGATCGGTTCACTGGGCTTAGAGAGTGATGATTTTGGAACGTTGACTCAGATGGTGATCAATGTGGCAAATGAATACTGTGGAGGCCGAATCGTCAGTTTGCTTGAAGGAGGATACAATCCTGAAAAACTGGCCGAGTCGGTTGTCAGCCATCTCCGAATTCTCAGTGAGGAATGAGCAGGTTACGGGGGGATTACTCGAATTCAGCCTATTTTTGATAGATCGGAAGATATCCCTTGTCCAGTTGAAGGATCGTCGCATTAATCGCGGTGGTGTAGACGGGACCTACATGACCTTCCATCCAGGCACCAGATGCAGATTGTTTGATTAAAATCTGCTGGCCGATATCCTGAATATACTTATCCCAGTTTTTTGTTTCACCGCGGTACATAACCTGAGCATAATAAAAATGTGCGTAGTGCCAATGGCCAAAATAACGATTGGTATTTCCGCCAGGCCAGATATTCTTCCGACAGTATTCCAGCATGTTTTTCAGATGTTCAGAGTCATATTCACCGGCATTGAATAACGCAGCACAGGCGGCAGCAGTAATCGCCGGTCTGTCACCTCCGCCACGAATACTGTACTGAACGCCGCCATCCTGCGTGGTGCAGTCCGCGATGTATTTTTTGGCTCGATCGATAATCTTTTTATCAACGGGGATGCCCGCATTGCGGCAGGCACGCAGTCCCTGAACCTGAGTGATGCATGTAGAGCCTTCGTCAAAGTCGTTCCCATCTTTGGCAGAAACATAGCCCCAGCCGCCACGGGTCGTTTGTGCGCCGGCGCAGAACTCGACCGCTTTGGTCAGCACTTTTTTCAATTCTTCGCGACGCATCGCGTCTTCTTCTTCGCCGTAAACCTGAGATAAAAAGACCATCGAATAACCATGACCGTATGTGTAATGGTAGTCGTTCTTGTAACCAATCAGCCCATTGGGTTGACTCATTTCAAGCAGGTAATCCACCGCGTTTTGTATGTTTTTGGAATATTTTCCGCGCGTGGTTGTAGAGCCTTCCGCCAGCAGTGCATTTCCGGCCAGCGCAGTCATAGCGACGCGGTATTGTCCGCCATTTGCTTCCCAATACCCCTGTCGGCGCTGTTCTCTGGCCAGATAATCCAGCGCATTGGAAACGGCTTTCTGGATTTTGGGATCGCGGTTTTTAGCAAACACCGACCCCACACCTGGCAGGACGAGCCAGCCAACTATTAAAAGAAAAGTCAGAACTTTTCGCATTCAGGGTCTCCCTCTTTCAAGAGGAATTTGTTCTTGTAAAATAACAAGAACGTGGTGGGGGAAGGTTTAGTCTGTGTGCAGCCATTTCTGAGCGTCAGCACTTCCCGATTTTTCAATCATGGTTTACTTATCAACCCATTCGACTGGCTGTGGTTCAATTTCAGGTTTAGGTGTGTGGCCGGCATCGGCTCGACCACTTCCCTCCAGGCGGCTGATCGCCCGGACTGACATGTCTTGGTCGCAGAGAATTTGACAACTCAAACGGCAGCCGGACAGTTCGCGGGCTGCGAGTAGGTTTTTTTCAACCACCGTCATCTGGTCTGGTTCACCATCAATGAATTCAACACGACACGTCGTGCAGCGGCCAGCGCCGCCACAAGCATGTAATTGATCGATGTGGGCATCGTCGGTTAAGGCCAGTACCAGCCGTTTCCCAGCTTCCACTTCGAATTCTCCTACATTTTCAACAGTCAGTTTCGGCATTATTTCCTCAAATTATAGTGGGGATAAAGAATCAGATTTCAGCATGAATCGAAACACGTCAGTATCTCAATGATTTTCCAGACTTGTGGTTCAGTTCATTATAGGGGCCTGGGGCCAATATTTTAAGTAGGCATTACAAATTCCCGTTCCGGATGGGAAACCGTTAGTACAGGACAAGGGGCCTTGCGAACAACTTTTTCTGCGACACTTCCCAGTAGCATATGCTTGATACCGGTACGTCCATGCGTACCAATCACGATCAGGTCGATATCTGACTTTTTCGCATAACGCACAATTTCCAGAAACGCTGGTCCGACTCGGACTTCGCGTACGACTTTCAGATCTTCGGTTCCGGGAAGGTCTGGCATCCTTTCCAGTTGTTTTCGGGCTAAAGCCTGCATGTCGGCAACCAGATCATTCATCGAGGTACCCATCATATTCGGTTCTGGAAACATCGCAACAGCATCCTGGACGACATTTAACAAATGTAACTCGGAATTAAACTTTTTCGCTAATTCACATCCATAGAGCAGGGCCTGCTCACCAAATTCACTGAAATCGGTCGGAACAAGAATTCTTTTGATCTCTAACATAGGTTCACTCCTGACTTGTCAAAACTTTATCAATGCGTGTTTTGTCTCATTCTAGTAAATTGTCAAGCAGATATCCGTTGATTTGATCGCTGACTTTTCCCAGATGACCAATATAACAAGATCCGTATTCTTCCCGCGAATGCGGAGATCAGGAATAATCCATAAAATCTGACTAATTCATAATAGCGGAACCATCTTTAAATCTGGTTTTTCAGTGATTTGCCGCCATGCGAAACCAGTTATAAATGATACGACCGTTAGAGAGAGAAAAACAGAATTATCAATTACGACACTTGCATATATGAGAAATCGTTTTAG